>NZ_JAPDBQ010000038.1:0-29076 GCF_027705325.1 Aeromonas sp. QDB18 | reverse complement strand
ATGCAGGCAATTATCGGACCCGTGTTGGTTGACTGCCCCTCGTATGGTCTTGCCATCGATGGCAATGATAGACTGACAAGCGGCTTGGCGACGGGCATTGACCCAGGTAAACAAGGCGTGTACCAGCGGTTCGATAGCGATGCCTCTGATGATGCGGGCAATCGAGTGACGGGTTGGGATGGCGCCGGCAAAAGGTCGGTACTTGCGCAACCAATCGAGCTTGTTAGTACCGAAATCCTCGATCTCCTGCCAGCCTTCGCAACCGGAAACGACAGCGGCCATTACCAGAAACATGATATCGACCAGATCATGTTGACGATTGACAGAACTGCGCGGGTCTTCGATGAGCGATAAGTGGGCGAAGAAGTCCATAACGGGTGGCTCCAATAAGATGAGAACACCCGATCAGATCGCTGAAAAATCAGAAAGTTCCATTAAATCTCAGGGTATGATCCCGCCCTGGCTATACCCTGACGGCGATCCCGACCGGGGTGATGAACGGCGATCCTTGCGGCCTGCTGACCCTTGATCAGGGCGGACAGCAGGGGGTATCGATGGCCAGCATGACGGCAGCCGAGTGCTGGTAGTCTGTCACCAGCAGGCGGCAGGAGTCTTGGTATCGGCCTTGTCGAGGGTCAGTGTATCGCAGGCGGTGCTGCCGCTCTTGTCGCCTGCTTGTGCCCCCTTGCTGGTGGCGATCAGGGTGTAGCTGGTGGCGGTGGCACCTGAAATGGAGAAGTCATAGTAGCTGCTGGTGGGGTTGCCCACTTGGGAGGGGGTGGCGCTGTAACTGGTATTGGAAACCCGGAACTCTTCCTGTTTCAGTTGCATGCTGAGCAAGCCCTTGAGCGCTTCGGCCCGGCGGGATTTGCGCAAGCCATCGGTGAAGCTGGGATAGGCGACAGACGCTATGATGGCGACGATGGCGACCACGACGATCAGTTCAAGCAAGGTGATTCCGGACTGTTTGATTCTCATGGGGCGGCATGCTTCGTGAAACAGGTTGATACTATAGGATAGTACTGACAGTAGACCCTACTGGCACGTGCAAAAAGAATGGAGTCTTGAGCTGATGGAAGGCAGAAAGGGCAGATCCGCCGGTTTTACCCTGATAGAGCTGATGGTTGCCCTGTCCTTGGTCGCCCTGTTGCTGACCGTGGCCATCCCCAGTTATCAATCCCTGCGCCAGGATCAGATGGTCAAGGCGGCCACCCAGGCGGTCTACACCGACATGATGCTGCTCAAGTCCGAAGCGCTCAAACGCAACAGCAATTTGCAAATGATCCTGTTCAACAGCGGTACCGACAGCTGGTGCTATCGCATCAGGATCGATGGCAGTTGCGCCAGTTGCAGCGACACCTGTTCCAGCATCGAGGGACGCAAAGGCGCTGATGCCAGTGAATTTCCCGGGATCATTCTGACGGGCACCTACACGGAGTCCTCAAGCCAGATACGTCCCATCAGCTTCTCCCCCCGGCGCGGTACCCTGCCAAGCGGCAGCATCACGGTGAGCTCCTCGGCCGCCAGTATGAAGGTTGTCACCAACAACCTTGGGCGGGTACGTACCTGTGCCGTCAGCAACCTAGCGGGGGAGGTGGCATGCAACTGAAAGTGCGGGGTTTCAACCTGGTCGAGCTGATGGTGGCCATGGTGGCGGGCTTGCTGCTGGTGGCCGCCGTCATTTCGCTGTTTGCCACCATTCTCAAGGCCAATTACACCGCCATGCAGACCAGCCGCCTGAACCAGGAAGTTCAGTTGCTGACGGACATGATGGCACGAGACATCCAGCGGGCGGGGTATGACGCCAACGCCACCCAGTTTCTTGCCGCCCCTTCTGGCAGCCGATCCAGTTTCTATTTTGATACGGCCACAGACCTGATGAATGAAACCGCGACGGGTTCCGGCCTGTATACCTGTATCAGGGTGCGCTATGACAACGATGAAAACGGAGTGCTGAGCAGTGATGACACCCTGATTTACAGCTACAGCAGTGCTGACAAGGGGATCAAACAGGGGACCGGTACCACGACCTGCGGTAATGGCAGTCTGATCTCCAGCGACGATACCGTAGAAATCACCGCCATGACGTTCAGGCTCCTGCCAAGCAGTCAGGTCAGCGGGGCGAGGGCGCTGCAATTGATGGTGAGCGGGCGATTCAAGGCCACACCGGCACTGACGCTGAATCTGCAGCGGGATATAAAACTGCGCAATGATGGGTACTGACATGAGCCGACAAACCGGTTTTACCACCTTCACCATCACTTTGTTGCTGGTGCTGATCCTGCTGGGCATTTCACTGCTGGTTGGCAAGATGTTGGTGGCCGATCGGCGAGTGACCCTCAACGAGGTGCTCTATCGTCAGGCCATGGCAATGGCGGAAGTGGGTCTGGCCGATGGACTCGGGCGGTTGACGCTGGACCCGAGCTGGAGGACCAGCGGGGCAATGACTACCTTGACCACGGGCAGCTATACCCTGTCATCTTCTGACGATACTGCCATCACGGTGGGGTCAGTGGTCGTGACGCCGATAAGGGTTCGTTCCCAGGCGACTCTCAGCAATAGTCAGGCCCAGGCGGCAGTCGAAACCAAGGTCGTGCGTTTCAGCGTACTGGCCGGCTCTCCTGCCGCACCTCTGACCGTGGCTGGCGGCATGGCGGTCGGCGGCAACTTCACCATAGTGGCCAATCCCAATGGTGGCGGGCTGGGGGTACCACTGTCGGTCTGGACCAGCGGCAACGTCGATCTGATAACGGGGACCGGACAGACCTGCCATCAGGGGGACTACGACGGCGGCTGTTCGGCCAACATCAGCCAGAAGGGGGACAAGCAGCCGGATATCAAGGACAACGATACTGCCTTCCCGACCGATCTGGTCTGGTATCTGTTCAATGAAAAGGATGATGCCAACGGTTGGGCCAATCTGGAGGCCAGGGCTACCCAGAAGCTGACAGACTGCAGCTCGCTTGGTCCTGCCTCAACCGGCCTCATCATTGTGGATGGGGACTGCAAGCCCTCCTCCAACGTTGGCTCTGCAACGGCGCCTGTGATTCTCATCGTGCGCAATGGCAATCTGGCGGTCAACGGCAATACGGTGCTGTATGGCTTGGTATTTGCCTACTCATCCAACCCTGCTGCTGCCGGGACGGATGTGAAGCTGACCGGTGGGGCCATCGTGTATGGCGCCATGGTTTCCAACTATCAACTGGGCAACGCCAACGGTACCTACGATGCCAAGTATGATGCCAGTGTCCTGAGCAACATCTCGAATGGTGCCGCATTCCAGATTGTCAATCAGGTGCCCGGCAGCTGGCGAGACTGGTAAGGGGATATGGAGATGAAAGGGCAAAAAGGATTTGGCCTGCTGGAGATCCTGATCACGCTGGTGGTGCTGGGAGTAGGCATTGTCGGCCTGGTCGCCATGTCCAAGTCGGCGCTGACGGTTTCGCAGGATGGCCGGCGTTATGAGACGGCGATGCGACTGGCAGAGTCAAAACTGGATGAGTTTCGCAACTTCAATAGCGTAGTGAACGCGACGGCCCCACTGACCGCCTACAACCAGATTGCCTCCGCCAACTCGACAGTAACCTTGTCGGGTGAGGCCTACTCGGTGGGATGGACGGTGACCAATCAGTATCTGAATGGCTCAACCTGGCAGAACGTGGCCCCGGCGGGCTATCGCCTGAGTTACCCGGGCCGCAAGGCGATCACGGTCAACGTCGGGTGGACGGACAGCGAAGGACAGGCTCGTACATTGCAACTGGCTGGCAATGTTTCGCCCATCGAGTCTTTGAGCTCCTCCCAACTAGATGGCGGTTTGAATACGGCGAGGCAGGGCCCCAAGGTCAACTATACCCCCGGCGTGGCGCCTGACGTCATCTCGGTGGAGTTGGGGGATGGCAACAAGCAGGAGACCAGCAAGCCACTGCCGACCGTCACATCCAAAGATGGTCTGGTGGGCAAGCTGGTCCAGTTCGAGACGGTGACTTACAAACCCGCAGCGGGTGGCAATACCCAGCAGGTGCTGCAGGATATGGCATCCGTCTCCTGTTCCTGCAGTTATGGCTCCAGCCTGAGCGCCTACCTGCCGGGTCAGGCCTACAGTTCAGCCAGCAACCAGCTCTATTGGAAATCAGGCTCGCTGCAGACCAAGACCACGGGGACGCTCGACAGCAGCGTCAATGGCCAGCCGACGCTCTGTACCAGCTGCTGCAAGGATCACTTCGATGGCAGTGGCTCCAGCTTCACCAACTTCTATGCTCCGCTCAACACCAGCCGGGTACGCTACAGCAGCAGCCTCAGCACGGCGAACAGCGGCAAGTACGTGGATGCCTGCCGTTTTGTCCGGCTGGATGGCTATTATCGCCCCCTGCCTGACTGGAACCTGGTCAAGGTGGTGGTGACCACGGCCGATTTCCTGGCCAAACCAGCGAATCAGGCCAGTTATCAGAAATACATCAAGTATGTGGTCAAGACCTACATCGACTGGCAGAAGTCGACCCTGAACTGGACCCAGGGGGCCTCCGCCACCTTGCCGACCATCACCGATTTTTCAGTCTGGCTGGCTACCAACGCGGAAGCCGGGGGGGATACTACGACCGGGATCACAGTCAGTACGGGTACGGCGCAGCTCATCGCCCGCGGCATCTATGTGGATGTGCTCGACCCTGTCTATCTGGTGGGGATTGATACTAGCGCGGTGGACTATCTGACCAAGGTGCCGTTTCAGGACATCAACCTGACCATGCTGGCGGAGTGGGCCATGGCTCCGCAGAACTTGTTGACGGGCAATGCCACCGATTATGCCGCCGTCACCAACGAGACGGTCAAGACGGTGGTGGATCTCAACAACTACTATTTCGGCAGTTACAGCCGCGGCTACATGACGGCGAAGAAATCGACCAAGGACAGCAACCAGGTGCTGCAGAGCGTTTCTGTGCGCGTTACCGCTTATCAGGGGAATTCTGGCATCACGGCTTCGCTCATCTCGCCGCGGGATCAGTCGCTGGCGCAGACGGCGGACATGCTGGTCAAAATCGATGTGGGGCAGCAGACGGTGCCAACCATGAAGGTTAGCGGCCGTATTCAATGTCTTGAACGCGGGAAAGGGAACAATAATCCACCGCCTGAGGCATGTAGTAAAAATGCTTTCAACAACCTGAATATCAGTACCCCAAATTCTGGCGCTACCTGCCGCATCGACAAGCCACAGGCCAACAATCAACCGGCATCTTATCTATGTGAAGCTCCGGAGAACTCGACCTTGGCCATCAATCTTTCTTACTCTAACCAGGGCAGCACCACCTATATGTTGCAGCCACCCTCCTTCAGCGTGCAGATAACGCCTCAGCCCAACAATCAGGTGCTGAGCGGCCCCTGTTCACTGCTGGTGGACAACGGCGTGACCAACGCGACCAACCTGACTTGCACCCCTTGAGCCTTGGGCGCTGGCACAGCCAGCGCCTTTTCTTTATCATTCCCCATCATTTTCGAATTCAAGATGCATCGCCATGGCAAAAGCCCTCTCTCTGATGCTTGCCCAGTTAAATCTGACGGTAGGCGCCATCGAAGATAACTGTGACAAGGTACTGGCGGCAGCAGCCCAGGCCGATCAGCAAGGGGCCGATCTGCTGGTCTGCTCCGAGCTGGCCCTGACAGGATACCCGCCTGAGGATCTGCTGCTGCGCACCGACCTGATGGTCCGGGTCGAGGCTGCGCTGTCCCGCATCGCGGCATGGCAGGGACAATGTGCCATTCTGGTGGGCCATCCCTGGCGCGAAGAGGGGGCGCTTTACAATACGGCGTCTCTCTATGAGCGCGGTCAACTGCGGGCACGTTATTTCAAACAGGACTTGCCCAACTACGGGGTGTTCGACGAGAAGCGCTACTTCACTGCGGCGACCGATACCTGTGTGGTGCCGTTCCGTGGCCATCAGTTGGGCTTGCTCATCTGCGAAGATCTCTGGCAGCCGGGTCCGGCGCTGGCCGCCAAGGCGGCGGGGGCCGAGCTGCTGCTCACCATCAATGCCTCTCCTTATGATCAGGAAAAACCCTGGATCCGCCGCGAGCTGATGGCGGAACGCTGCGATCAGACCGGCCTGCCGCTCATCTACCTCAACCAGGTATGCGGCCAGGACGAGCTGATCTTCGACGGCTGCTCCAAGGTGTTCAACAGCCAGGGCGAGCTGACCCACAAGCTGGCTCCGTTTGCCGAAGAGCTGGCGCTGGTGCGCTTTGCCGATGGTCAGCCGGTGAAGGAGCGGGAACCCGCAGCGCCGCTGGAACCGTTGGCCGAGACCTATCAGGCCCTGGTGCTGGCGGTGCGCGACTATGTCACCAAGAACGGTTTTCACGGCGCCGTGCTGGGTCTCTCCGGCGGCATCGACTCGGCGCTGACCCTGGCCATTGCGGCCGATGCCATCGGGGCGGACAAGGTGCAGGCGGTGATGATGCCGTTCCGCTACACCGCCCAGATGAGCGTGGAGGATGCCAAGGAGCAGGCCGAGCGGATGGGGGTGGAGTTCAACATCATCTCCATCGAACCCATGTTCGAAGGCTTCATGACCCAGCTGGCGCCTCTGTTTGAAGGGACTGCCCGCGACACCACCGAAGAGAACCTGCAGGCCCGCTGCCGCGGCGTGCTCTTGATGGCGCTGTCCAATAAGCGTCGCCGCATCGTGCTGACCACCGGCAACAAGAGTGAGATGGCGGTCGGCTATGCCACCCTGTACGGCGACATGGCCGGCGGCTTCGACGTGCTGAAAGATGTGCCCAAGACGCTGGTCTTCAAGCTGTGCGAATACCGCAATTCCGTCGATTATGTGATCCCGCAGCGGGTCATCGACCGCCCGCCTTCGGCAGAATTGGCGCCGGACCAGGTGGATCAGGACAGCCTGCCGCCCTATGACATCCTGGATGCCATCCTCAAGCGCTACGTGGAAGAAGATGCCTCCGTGGCCGACATGGTGGTGGAGGGCTTCGAAGAGGCGGTGGTGCGCAAGGTGATCCGGCTGGTGGATCTCAACGAATACAAGCGCCGTCAGGCCGCCGTCGGCCCTCGCATCACGGCTCGCAACTTTGGTAAGGACCGCCGTTATCCCATCACGTCCGGGTTCGGCAAACAGAACTGGTAAGGAGTCACCATGAAGAAGATTGAAGCCATCATCAAACCGTTCAAGCTGGACGATGTACGCGAGGCCCTGGCCGAGATCGGCATCAACGGCATGACAGTGTCCGAGGTCAAGGGGTTCGGCCGCCAGAAGGGCCATACCGAGCTCTATCGCGGTGCCGAGTACATGGTCGACTTCCTGCCCAAGGTCAAGGTGGAGCTGGTGGTGCAGGACGAGGATCTCGATGCCTGCCTGGAAGCCATCCAGAACACAGCGCGTACCGGCAAGATCGGTGATGGCAAGATCTTCGTCTGCGAGGTGGAGCGCGTCATTCGTATTCGTACTGGTGAAGAGAACGAAGACGCGATCTGATGTGGTGGATGTGCCCTGTGATGAACAGCAAGAGTCTGTCGTTCTGATGTCGTTGTACCGTATCGGGGTCGTGGCGGCGTGCCTGATGGCGCTCACCGCGTGCAGTACCCGGCCGCCGGCCCAGCCGGAAAACCTGTGCCAGATCTTTCGGGAGAAACCCGAGTGGCACGAGGCGGCGCTCAAGATGAACGAGAAGTGGGGGACACCTGTCCAGGTAGTGATGGCCATGATGTACCAGGAGTCCTCCTTCGTGCACGATGCCCAGCCGCCGATGCAGTATTTCCTCTTCATCCCCACCGGGCGGGCCAGTTCAGCCTACGGCTATGCCCAGGTGAAAGACGAAACCTGGGCCGACTATCAGCGGGAAACCGGCAACGGCTGGAGCGATCGCGACGACTTTGCCGACGCCATCGATTTCATGGGCTGGTACACTCACAAGGCACAGCGGCTCAACGGCACCTCCAAGTGGGATGCCTATGGCCAGTATCTCAATTATCACGAAGGGTGGGGTGGCTATCGGCGTGGCAGCTACCGCAGCAAGGGATGGCTGATGAAGGTCTCCCGCAAGGTGGAGGCCCGTGCCCAGCGCTACGGTGCCCAGTATCGACAATGCAAGGATCAGCTCTCCAGCGGGGGCTGGTTCTGGTAACCAAATCAGGAGTCAGAAATGCCGTTATTGGACAGTTTTACCGTCGACCATACCCGCATGGCCGCCCCGGCAGTGCGGGTGGCGAAGACCATGCAGACCCCGAACAAGGACACCATCACCGTGTTCGACCTGCGTTTCTGCGTGCCGAACGAGGAGATCCTCTCCGAGCGCGGCATCCACACCCTCGAGCACCTGTTTGCCGGCTTCATGCGTGACCACCTGAACGGCAACGGGGTGGAGATCATCGACATCTCTCCCATGGGTTGCCGCACCGGCTTCTACATGAGCCTGATCGGTGCGCCGGATGAAGCCCGTGTTGGCGCTGCCTGGCAGGCCGCCATGAGCGACGTGCTGACCGTGCAGGATCAGGGCAAGATCCCCGAGCTGAACGAATACCAGTGCGGTACTTACAGCATGCATTCGCTGGAAGAGGCCCATGCCATCGCCCGCCATGTGCTGGAGCGCGGTATCGGTGTCAACCACAATGACGAGCTGGCCCTGCCGGAAGAGAAGCTGAAAAGCCTCTGATCCCGAGAAGGGAAGCATGAAAAAGGCCGGTCAATGACCGCAATGCTGTTCAGATAAGCACATTTTTGACTAATTATTCATAAATGCGACTTGAGTTGGGGGAGCAAGGCTGTTTCCAGTCGATGTTCCTTCAGCCTTTATCCAGCGTGGCTTGCAATAGAAAGAGGGAGGCATCATGCCTCCCTCATTTTTAGCCCTGATACTACGTGGACTGGAACTCAAATTCTCTTAAGTGAACAGCATTGCGGTCAATGACCGGCCTTTTTGCATTTGGTGGGATCAGGAGGGCAGTGGCATCACCCGATTGCGTCCCAGCTCCTTGGCCTTGTAGAGCAGCTTGTCGGTACGCTCGATCAGGGTGTCTGCCGTCTCCTGAGGGATGTATTCCCCCACGCCGAACGAGGCGGTGATGTGATCGATGCGTCGCCCGGATTTGCGATCCAGAATCGACATCCGCTCGATGACGCGACGCAGGCTCTCGGCCATCTGGCGGGTCAGCGCCAGGGCGCGGTTTGGCACCAAGAGGGCAAACTCCTCACCCCCCAGGCGATAG
Source organism: Aeromonas sp. QDB18 (assembly GCF_027705325.1). NCBI lineage: Bacteria > Pseudomonadati > Pseudomonadota > Gammaproteobacteria > Aeromonadales > Aeromonadaceae > Aeromonas > Aeromonas sp. QDB18. The sequence continues at coordinate 19,868 of NZ_JAPDBQ010000038.1, read as the reverse complement.
GCGGTTATGCCCTCCTTGCTGGCCTCTCGCAGCCGCTTGCCGACGATGCGCAGCACCTGGTCCCCCAGCAGATGTCCGTATTCGTCGTTGAAGTTCTTGAAGCGATCGATATCGGTCAGGATCAGGGAGAAGGGCTGCTTGCTGCGGATGAGGCTGTCCATCTCGAGATCGAAGGCGCGTCGATTGAGCAGAGACGTGAGCGGGTCCTCGGTGGCCAGCTTCCTCGTCTCGTTCAGGGCCTGTTTCAGCTCCTTGATCTCTTTCTCGGCGCTGCTGAGCTGGTTGCGAAAGTGGAGGGTGGACATGCGTACGTCGCGCGACTCGCGCACGAGATCCCGCAGGATCCCCATGGTGTCTTCCAGGCTGAGCCCCTCGTCGTCTATCTTGCTCAGCTTGTCGAAACTCTTGTCGAGCATCTCCTGAAACAGCCCGGTATCGGAGATGGCATCCTGCATCGAGTGACTCAGCTCGCTGGCCATGGCCGCGAGGTTGAGTTTCATCGCCTCCATCTGCTGCTCGTCCTGGGCCGCAAGGTGCTGGTGGTAGAGACGCTCACAGGTGGTCAGGGAGAAGGTTCCCTGCTGTTTTATCGCCTGATCGACGGCATGGTTGAGTTCGGGCATGTCGCCGGAGACGTAGCTGTACCAAAGGTGATAGTTGTTCGGCGTGGTGGGAATTTGATACTTGATCATCAGGGGAACCGCCTGTTTCAAATAGGCGGCAGATTGGGCGAACGAGTCCTTGCTCATGAGTTCCGAGTCTCACATACCTGCAAACTGTGTCCAGTATGACAGAGAGAATGGCCAAAAGGCAGTCGATGGATGCCATTAGCTCCCCCCTCCGATATAATGTCTGCGTTATTACCTACCCTAAGGCCTGCTTATGTCTCAAAAAGATCCTTTCCTCCAACGCGAGGCCGAAAAATACGAAAACCCCATCGCCAGTCGCGAGATGCTGCTGGAGCTCATCAAGGGCCATGAGAAACCCATGTCCCGGGAAGAGCTGGCCAAGGTCCTCAAGCTGACCGATGAAGAGCCGTTGGAAGCCTTGCGACGTCGTCTGCGCGCCATGGAGCGCGACGGGCAGCTCGTGTTCACCCGCAACCAATGTTACGCCCTGCCGGATCGCCTGAATCTGGTCAAAGGCTATGTGCTTGGCCACAAAGATGGATTCGGTTTTCTGCGCCCCGAGGGTGGTGGAGCGGATCTCTTCCTGAACAACCGCGAGATGCAGCGCCTGATGCATGGCGACTATGCCCTGGTGCAGCCGACCGAGATCGATCGCAAGGGTCGTCAGGAAGCGCGTCTGGTGCGCCTGCTCAAATCCCGCGAGGCGGACATCGTCGGTCGTTACTTCGTCGAGAACGGCGTCGGTTTCGTGGTACCCGATGACAGCCGCATCGGCCAGGACATCATCATCCCGGAAGGGGAGAACAAGGGGGCTCGCCAGAGCCAGGTCGTAGTCGTGCGCATCAACCAGCGCGCCACTGCTCGCTTCAATGCGGTCGGTACCGTCTTGGAAGTCCTGGGTGAGAACATGGCGCCCGGTATGGAGATCGAGATCGCCCTGCGTACCCACGGCATTCCGCACACTTGGCCGGAAGAGGTGACCAAAGAGGTCGCCGGTCTCGGTGAGCAGGTGCCGGAGAAGGCCAAAGAGGGTCGCATCGACCTGCGCGCCCTGCCGCTGGTGACCATCGACGGGGAAGACGCCCGCGACTTCGATGACGCTGTCTTTTGTGAAGCCAAGCGCGGTGGCGGCTGGCGCCTGTGGGTCGCTATTGCCGACGTTTCTGCCTATGTGAAACCGGGCACGGCCCTCGACACCGAAGCCTATCAGCGCGGAAACTCGGTCTATTTCCCCGAGTTCGTGGTGCCCATGCTGCCGGAGGTGCTCTCCAACGGTCTGTGTTCCCTGAACCCGCAGGTCGACCGGCTCTGCATGGTGTGCGAGATGACCATCTCCGCCGCCGGCCGCATGTCCGGCTACAAGTTCTACGAAGCGGTAATGAACTCCCACGCTCGCCTGACCTACACCAAGGTAGCGGCGATCCTGGACGGGGATCCCAAGCTGCGTCAGCAGTATGATCCGCTGGTGGGCCACATCGAGGAGCTGAGCAACCTCTACAAGGCGCTCAAGCATGCCCGTCATCAACGCGGTGCGGTGGAGTTCGAGAGCGAGGAGACCCGCTTCATCTTCAACGCCCAGCGCAAGATCGACCGTATCGTACCGCTGGTGCGCAATGACGCCCACAAGATCATCGAAGAGTGCATGATCCAGGCGAACGTGGCTGCCGCCCGCTACATCGAGAAGAACGAGGCCGCCGCCCTGTTCCGGGTGCACGACCGCCCGGGCGAGGAGCGTCTGACCGGCTTCCGTGACTTCCTGGCCGAACTGGGTCTGGAGCTCAAGGGGGGCCTGGAGCCCGAGCCGAAGGACTTTGCCGACCTGGCCGCCAAATTCGAAGGGCGCCCGGATGCGGAATTGCTCTCCACCATGCTGCTGCGCTCCATGCGTCAGGCCATCTATCAGGCCGACAACATCGGTCACTTCGGCTTGGCCCTGAAGTCCTACGCTCACTTCACCTCGCCGATCCGTCGCTACCCGGATCTCATCCTGCACCGGGCGATCAAGTACCAGACCGCCAAGGAGCAGCAGGCCAACCTGCGTCACAAGTGGACGCCGAGCGGTGGCTACCACTACCAGCTGGAAGAAGTGGACCCCATGGGCGAGCACTGCTCCATGACGGAGCGCCGTGCCGATGATGCCACCCGCGACGTGGCAGACTGGCTCAAGTGCGAGTACATGCTGGATCACGTGGGTGACGAGTTTGACGGCGTCATCGCCAGCGTCACCGGTTTTGGCTTCTTCGTGCGTCTGGCGGAGATCCACATCGACGGTCTGGTGCACGTCAGCACCCTCACCAACGACTACTACCAGTTCGACCCGCTGCACCAGCAGCTGATCGGCGAGAACTTCCGCCGTCGCTATCGTCTGGGTGACAAGGTGCGGGTCAAGGTGATGGGCGTGAACCTGGACGATCGCAAGATCGACTTCGTGATGGTGGAAGAGCCCCTCAAGGCCACCGGCAAGAACGCCAAGGAGATGGCGCGCAAGCAGGCCGAGATCAAGAAAGAGAAGGCCAAGAGCGCCCAGCGCCACGAGAAACGCAAAGAGGGCAAGGAGAGCGGCAAATCCGACAAGGGTGGCCGTGCCAAGCCCAGCAACAGACGACCGAGCAAAAAGGCTCGCGACAAGGCCAAGAGCACTAAATGAGTACTGAATTGATCTACGGCATTCACGCCGTCTCCGCGCTGCTGGAGCGCACCCCCGAGCGCTTCATCGAGGTGTGGGCTCTCAAGGGCCGCGATGACGAGCGGCTGCATCCCCTGCTGGCCGAGCTGGAGTCCCTCGGTATCAGGGTGCAGAGCGTGAACCGCAAGACGCTGGATGACAAGGCGGAAGGCAACAATCACCAGGGCATCATGGCCAAGGTGATTGAAGCGCCCAAGCTGGCCGAGCACGACCTGGCCAGCCTGCTGGACGGTCTGGCGGCGCAAGAGACAGCGCCCTTCCTGCTGGTACTGGACGGGGTGACCGACCCGCACAATCTCGGCGCCTGTCTGCGCAGTGCCGATGCGGCCGGGGTACATGCGGTGATCGTGCCGCGGGACAAGGCCACAGGCCTCACGTCCGTGGTGCGCAAGGTCGCCTGTGGCGCCGCCGAAGTGGTGCCGCTCATCCAGGTCACCAACCTGGCCCGCAGCCTGCGCGAGCTGCAGGAGCGCGGCGTCTGGATCGTGGGTACCGCCGGCGAGGCGGATCACGATCTCTATCAGGCCAAACTCACCGGCCCCATGGCGCTGGTGATGGGGGCCGAAGGCAAGGGGATGCGCCGCCTGACCCGCGAACATTGCGACGAGCTGGTGAGCATCCCGATGGCGGGGGCAGTATCCAGCCTCAACGTCTCGGTGGCGAGCGGTGTCTGCCTGTTCGAAGCCGTGCGCCAGCGCCGCGTCTGACAAGACGATGACCGACAGACCCCCTTTGTCTGGGAACGGGTTGCAGATGAGCAGGAGGCCGAGCGCCTCCTCTCTTTTGTCCGCTCCCTGACCTTGCCCCCTCGCACCTGCCTCTGGCATGCCGGTGACAGTCCGGCGCTGCTGGTCAGAGTGGAGGAGGGGTTGCTGCGGGCCAAGGTGGTGCTGGCGGATGGCCGCGAGTACATCAAGGAGTTCTATTGGGAGGGGGACGAGTTTATCGACTTCCACCACCTGCTCAGTGGTGAGCCCGCCCGCTACAGCGTGGAGGCGCTGGAGCCTTGCCGGCTGCAACTTCTTCCGCTGGCGGATCTGCGCCGACTCCCTTGCTGGCCCGCCTGGTATCACCATCTCCTTGAAGTGCAACTGCGCATCAAGGAGGAGAAAGAGCTGTTACTGCTGACCGGGGGCCCAGAGGCGCGCTATCAGCATTTTCTGCGAAGCTTCCCCGCGCTGGATGCCAGGGTTCCGGATCACCAGATTGCCGCATATCTGGGGATCACCCCCATCAGCCTGAGCCGCATCCGCAGGCGGCTGAAAACGCGCGATCAGGGTTGAGCCAGAAGGGATTGCCGATGAACCTGGGCAGAGATCGGCTCTTTGTCGGCCATGTCCGCATTGGATGAGAAGGGGGCCAACTTAACCAAGGTTAATGCCCCTCGTCGGGAGCAAGATTATGCTGTCAGACCCCATTAAACAGGAGTCATTCATGAACTGGAGTATGAAATCCTGGTCCGAGCTGACCACGGATGAATTGTATGAGCTGCTTGCCCTGCGCGCCGAGGTGTTCGTGGTGGAGCAGACCTGTCCCTTCCAGGATCTGGACGGGCTGGATCGCCGTGACGGCGTGCTGCATCTGCTCGGTCGTGAGGGGGATCACCTGGCGGCCTATGCCCGCATCATGGCGCCCGGCATTGGTGATGGCAGCGGCGCCGCCATCGGCCGTGTGGTCACCTCTCCCACGTCGCGGGGGGGCGGACTGGGTCACCGCCTGCTGGCGCAAGCGGTCAGAGAGTGCGAGGCTCGCTGGCCTGCACACAGCATCTGGCTCGGTGCACAGGCCCACCTGCAAGGCTTTTACGGCCAGCATGGTTTCGTGGCCGAAGGGGAAGGATATCTGGAAGATGACATCCCTCACATGGGGATGCGAAGGGAGCCTGCCTGACATCGTCAGGCGCCAGGAAAGGGGCAAGTGGCCCCTCATCCGTGGTGCATCGCATGGTTTTTTGCTACCCCGTGGCCATGGGGTCGCAGCCCGGGGTGAGATACCGCCGCGCTGATCTGCCTGCGGGTCTCTCTGTCGGGACACCGCCCCGGTCAGGGCGGTGCGACATCAGGAAGGCTGTGGTGGTTCAGGGAGTGACCCGGGTGGTGAGGGTAAATCCCTCTTCACTGGAGGCCAGCGTCACCTGAACCTGGCCCAACTCGGTCAGAGTGCTTACATGGGTGCCGCCACAGGGAATGGTGATCTCCCGACCGTCCACCATGCCATGCCAGTAGCGGGAATCGATGATGGCATCACCGGCCCGGCTGCGGCGGATCTCGCCTCCCTCTTTGAGCCAGCGCATCAGCTGCTCGTTGACCTGGAGCGCTATCCTGTCGAGGTCGGCCAGCAGTGCCTCGCTGTTGATTCCCTTTTTCCGAAGGCTCTTGCCGATCCGGTACTGCTCCTTTGATCCTCTGGGCTCGACCCGGGAGTGCTGGATGGCGAGGCGGTCGAAATCCGGCTGCCCGAGAGCGTCCAGCTCGCTTGTCTCCTTTCGCCAATAGGGCGTGAGCGCCCGATTGAGGGCCAGTGCCACCAGGTGGCAGGCGCTGTGGCCCAGGCTCAGGGCATGGCGTGCCTCGGCATCCACCGTCAGTTCCACAGGCGAGCCAATGGCAAGGTGATGGGAACCAGCGAGGGGGTGCACCACCACGAAAGCCCACCCATCAGCCCCTCGCTTGACCGGAATCTCCGTATCCACGAACAGCTCTCCCTCGGGACTGATGGCGCCCATGCGGCAGGGGCCCACGGCCGCTTCCCCCCCTTCCCAGCGCACAGTGCCCACGTCACCGGGTTGATCGGGCCAGAGGTGGCTCTGGGGATGAAAGGGGGTGAGGTCGGTGACCAGCAGGGTCGGATCCCCCTGTTTGCAACAGACGACGCTGGCCTGTTCCTGATGGTGGCCCAGTACGAAGCTGGCTCGGGTATGTTCCATGGCAGGGCTCCCGCAACGAGATGATGAGAAGGGAAAGAGGCTGCATACGCGAAAGTGCGAAGAGGCTCATCAACCCGGGTCAATGAGCCTCAAGATGGCTTTAGAGGGTGGTGACCAGCAGATAGGCATTGAGGCCGATCACCAGGGCGACGATGAGGCGCCCCACGGCCTGGGTGACGGGGTGATTGCGATGTGCCCCCATCAGGGCGCGATCACCGGTCAGGATCAGCAGCGGAATAAGAGCGAGGGCGATGCCGAAGCTCAGCACTACCTGGCTCAGTACCAGAATTTCCGTGGTGTTGAGGCCCATGGCGATCACCACGAAGGCGGGAGCCATGGTGATGGCTCGGCGCAGCCAGAGCGGAATGGTGAAGCGCACGAAGCCCTGCATCACCACTTGTCCCGCCAGCGTTCCCACCACGGTGGAGGAGATGCCGGAGGCGACCAGGGAGAGGCCGAACAGGGTGGCGGCTGCCGGGCCCAGCAGGGGCGTGAGGGTCTGGTAGGCCGTTTCCAGCTCGGCCACCTGCTGATTGCCGGAGCTGTGGAAGGCGGCCGCCGCCATGGCCATCATGGCCAGGTTGACGAAGCCGGCGATGGTCATGGCGATGGCCACGTCGACCCGGGTGCTGTGCAGTCGCTGGGTCACCGTGCCCTGCTCCTGGGTATGCTGGGTCAGGGCCGAGTGGAGATAGATGACATGGGGCATCACGGTGGCACCAAGCACGCCGGCGGCAAGATAGACAGCATCACCATTGGGGAGGCCGGGGAAGAGTGCTCCTTCCAGCAGACTCGGCAGGTGGGGGCGCGAGAAGATCAGCTCGACGATGTAGGCGGCGGCCACGAACAGCAGCAGGCCGCCCACCACGAACTCCAGCGGCTTCTGGCCGCGGGATTGAAGCATCAGGATCCCCCAGGTGACCACGGCGGTGATGCAGGCCCCTTCCAACAGGGTGATGCCGAGCAGCAGTTTGAAGCCGACCGCAGCGCCGATGAACTCGGCGAGATCGGTGGCGATGGCGATGATCTCGGCCTGCACCCAATAGGCCCAGACTGCGGGCCTGGGCATACGATCACGAATGTGTTCCGCCAGGTTCTTGCCAGTGACGATACCGAGCTTGGCCGAGAGGGTCTGCACCAGCATGGCCATCAGGTTGGCCCACACCACTACCCACAGCAGTTGATAGCCGAAGGTGGAGCCGGCCTGGATATTGGTCGCAAAATTGCCCGGGTCGATATAACCGATGGCGGCGATGAAGGCGGGGCCGAGCAGGGTCAGCTTGAATTTGCGGGCCGGGATGGCCGTGGTGAGCGCAGGTTGCATACTGTCATCCTCCGTGGGGATATGAGGAGAGTATGGATCTAAGTGATAATTGTTATCAATTAAAGTTTTGTATCGGGCTCATCGAGAAAAACATCTTGCTTCGCCAGTTGCAGTGGGAGAGGTGATTTCGTACAATACGCCGCCCTAGAAAGCAGCGTCTAAACATCACTATGTTCCTTGCCTCCGAGGTCTGGCTGCACCTGGGCGGAGGCTGAATTAATCCGTAAGGAGCTAAAATGCGTCATTACGAAATCGTCTTCATGGTTCATCCGGACCAGAGCGAGCAAGTACCTGGCATGATCGAGCGTTACACCGGCGCTATCACCACCGCTGGTGGTACCATTCATCGCCTGGAAGATTGGGGCCGTCGTCAACTGGCTTACCCGATCGACAAGCTGCACAAGGCTCACTACGTTCTGATGAACGTAGAAGCTGAACAGGCCGTTATCGATGAGCTGGAAACCAACTTCCGCTTCAACGATGCCGTTATCCGCAACATGATCATGCGCACCAAGCACGCCGTGACTGAAGTTTCTCCGATGGCCAAGGCCAAGGAAGAGCGCTTCACCCGTCGTGACGACGAGCGTCGCGAAGATGCTGTTGAAGCGTCTTCCGAAGAGTAATTCTTAGATCACCGCATTAGAGGATAAAGGCCATGGCACGTTATTTCCGTCGTCGTAAGTTCTGCCGCTTCACCGCCGAGAACGTTACCGAGATCGACTACAAAGATATCGTTACTCTGAAAAACTACGTCACTGAATCTGGCAAGATCGTACCGAGCCGTATCACCGGTACCCGCGCCAAGTATCAGCGTCAGCTGGCACGCGCCATCAAGCGTGCTCGTTACCTGGCTCTGCTGCCGTACACCGATCTGCACAACAAGTAAGAATCGGCCCGGCGCTTACGCCTAACTCAACGAAATTTATAGAGGAAAGGTAATGCAAGTTATCCTGCTCGATAAGATCGCCAAACTGGGCGGTCTGGGTGACCAAGTTTCCGTAAAAGCTGGTTATGCCCGTAACTACCTGATCCCGCAAGGCAAAGCTGTTATGGCCACCAAGGCCAACATCGAAGCCTTCGGTGCTCGTCGCGCTGAGCTGGAAGCCAAACTGGCTGCCAACAAGGCTGCTGCCGAAGAGCGCGCTGCCAAGCTGGGTGAGCTGGCTGCCGTTGTCATCGCCTCCAAGTCTGGCGACGAAGGCAAGCTGTTCGGTTCCATCGGTACCCGTGATGTGGCTGAAGCCATCACTGCTGCCGGCGTAGCCGTTGCCAAGAGCGAAGTCCGCATGGGCAACGTTCTGCGTAACACCGGTGAGTACGAAGTTGTTGTTCAGCTGCACGCTGACGTCAAAGCAACCGTACAAATCCAGGTTGTTGCTCTGTAATAGCGTTCCGCTCTTGCAGAAAAACCCGCGCACATGCGCGGGTTTTTTATTTTCAGATCAAGGGGTAAAGTGAAGGTCTGTTCCTCTGGAGGAGAACCTTTATGGCTGCCTGGGTTGAAGGTCGGGTCATCGAGCGCATCGAGTGGACACCCACCCTGCTCTCCCTGCGTGTGGAGGCGGAACTTGCCCCCTACAAGGCGGGTCAATTCACCAAGCTGGCCCTGGAGCAGGGCGAGCGTCGAGTCCAGCGTGCCTATTCCTTCGTCAATCCTCCCGGCACGCCCTATCACGAATTCTATCTGGTGGAGATCCCCGGCGGTGAACTGAGCCCCTCTCTCGGTTCCCTGCAGGTGGGCGACGGCCTGCTGGTGCAGTCCCAGGCCACCGGTTTCCTGACCCTGGATGAGATTCCCCCGGGACGGGATCTCTGGCTGCTCTCAACCGGCACCGCCATCGGCCCCTTCCTCGCCATGCTGGCAGAAGGACAGGTCTTCGACCGCTTCGAGCATCTGGTGCTGGTACATGGGGTGAGAAAAGGGGAAGAGCTCAGCTATCAGCCGCTTATCGCCAGTTTTGCCGAGCAGCATGGCGAGCGTTTTCGCTATGTTCCCTTCGTCAGTCGTGAGACCTGGCCGGAGGCGATGGCAGGGCGCATCCCGGCAGCCATCGTCGATGGCAGCTTGCAGGCGAGGGTGGGGCTGAACTTCTCCCCCGAGTTGAGCCAGGTGATGATCTGCGGCAACCCCGCCATGGTGAAAGAGACTCAGCAGACCCTGCTCGGGCTGGGGCTTGCCAAGAACCTGCGTCGCGCCCCCGGCAATATCAGCATGGAAAACTACTGGTAGGGGACATGACTCCAGGGGCCACAGGCCCCTCAACCATGTCCATGGGCATGCTGGTCAGTGTTTTTGGTGGCCGTTGCCGCCGTGCTTGTTCCTGGGCTTGTCATGGCCCTGACCCGGGTTGTTGCCACTGTGAATGCTGCGGTTGTAATGGTCGCGGTATTTTCCATCCATGTTGTCGCAGTTGAGCTGGATGCGGCTGGTCCGGGTGCTGACATCCAGGCAGTTGTGCTGCCACCACTCGTACTCCTTGTCGTCCCAATCCAGGCTTACCCGGCCCTGGTCGGTGGAGATCCGGATGTCGTCATCGTGTTTGGAAGGGGGGGCAGCAAAGGCCATTCCCTGAACCAGAAGCAGGGAGAGCAGCAGTGCGCCGCGGGAAGTCATGGTCATGTGGGTCATCGCATCAAGGCTCCTGTCAGGGGGATCATTGATCCGGTTGCGTGCTGATCTGGTTGGTGCTGGGGGGCTGGTTGCGCTGCGTCTCGTCCTCCAGATTGAGGTTGGTCCTCTTGCAGTCGGCGGCGGCCGCGTCACCGCTCCCGAGATCGAAGCAGTTGCTCTGGGACCAGTCAAACTGCGTGTCATTCCAGTCCAGATTGAAGGTCAGCGCATCCACGGAGAAGGTCTGGCTCCCATCGTCCTGTGCCAGGGCGCTACCGGTGATCAGAAAAAGAGAGAGCAACAAAGCCGTCGTTCTGTTCATGATGTCCTCGAGTCGTGTTCGGTGGAAAAGAGTGTAATGCGGCGGGCTTAACCCGAGCATAACCGCAGATGTCCTTCAGGTTCGGGGTCGATTGTAGTGTTTTTCTGCTGCCGATTTGCACGTTTTGGTCGCACTCTGGGCAGCTGATCGTCCATCGGCGGGAATTCGGGGATTTGCCCTTCTCTCCGGGGGAGTGGCGACTATAATCGGCAGCCAACTTTTCCTGCAGATGTTTCCCGTTTCATCATGACTACTCAGGCTTGCGCCGCATTGCGTTACCCCAAGGGATGGTTCGCCCTCACGACTGTCTACAGTTTTACCGGGCTGGCCATTCTGGCTTCCATCGTCTTCTCCCTGCTGCTGTTTCTCTCCATCGACGAAAACCCCCTGATGAAGTGGCTGTTCGGCGGGCTGGCCATCATCTTCGAGCTGGGCAAGTTCTACGTCTGGTACGAGTACGGCGAGTGCAAGGCGAGGCGGGATCTGGGCGGCGCCTTCTGGTCGCTGCTGTTCTACAGCGTTCTCGCTGCCATCTCCATCGGGGGCAGTATCGGCGGCATCAACAGCGCCACCAACACCATCCTGAGCCAGCAGGCGCGTCACGAGCGGGAGATAGCCCGTTTCGACGAGCAGATAGCCAGCATAGAGCGGCAGATCCAGCTCAACGAAGAGGCGGCCCGCAAATACATCGAGATGGCGCGTATCTCGAGCGGCGTCAGCGGTCTGCAGCAGGCCAACACCAAGCTCAGGCTGCGTCAGGACGAGCTGCGCCAGGAGCGGGACGCCAAGCCGCTGGGGGAGCAGTCCTCCATGCTGGGGCTGATGAGCAGTCTGGCGGACGGGGTGGGCATGAGCATCGGCCAGGTGCAGTTCCTGCTGGTCTGCTTCCTGTCTATCCTGCTCGATGCGTTTGGTGCCTTTTTCGTCAGCCTGATCGGTGAGGAGAACCGCTTCCGCCGTCAATGGATGTGGCAACGGGAGAAGGCGCAAGCCGAGGCCCTGGTCGCAGTGCCGACCCCGGAGCCGTCAGCATTCAGCAGACCCGTGCCCGAGCCAGCCGTGGTCGCCCAGGTGCGCGGCGCGCTGGAGAGCGGCGAGCTCAAATGCAGCAAACGCAAGGTGGCAGAGGCATTGTCACTGTCTCTGGAGGAGGTGGACCGGGTGTTCCAGCATCTGCTGGCGCAGGGCGTGCTGGGGCAGGGCAGCAATCGTCACTACCATCTTCGTGCCGAGCAGGGGTGAATCCGGCTCAGTCGAACCAGATAAGACCCTCATAGGGTTGCTGTCTGAGGGAGGCGAGCCGGCTATCCAGGTTGCCTGCATGGATTTCCAGCCGGTGCCCGTCGGGATCCAGCAGATAGAGTGAATCCCCTTCGCTGCTGTTCTTCTTCCACTCCACGACGCCCGCCGCGCGCAGACGGGCGCAGAAAGCTGGAAACTGTTCAGGCGAGATGCCAAACGCGACATGACTGTAATCTCTGGCCGGTTGGGGAGGATCGCAGGAGAGACAGAGCCAGAGATCGCCGAGGGTGAGATAGGCTCCCCGTGCCCATCTCACCCTGGGGCGACATCCCAGCAAGTCGACATAAAAGGCAACGCTGCTGTCGAGATTGCCGGTTGCCAGTGTGAGATGGTTCAGTCCCTGCAGCATCTTCTCTTCTTCCCCCTTGTCCCTGAACCCTAGTGAGTGAGCACCATCATCAGGCTGAGGAAGGCGGCCAGCCCGCCGCCGATGCCGATGATCCAGTAAAAGCCCTTTGCCCCCTGTTTGAGCGGAATGCGGAAGTAGAGCAGAAACGCCCACCACCCCAGGGCCAGCAACAGAGGAATAAGAAACATTCGAGCCATGGTGTCCTCGCTGTTATTCTGTTGACCCTTGATCAATCAACAGGATGGATTGTGCAATGACGCAGCTACAGATTACCGCATTCGGCGACCCCTCGGTACTCAGGCTCAACCCTTCCCTGGACAAGGTGCCCGCGGAGGGAGAAGTCCGGGTGCGCATCTGCTTTGCGGGGGTCAACCCCATCGATGCCAAGACACGGGCCGGTCTCGGCTGGGCGGCCGCCCAGAACAAGGACAACCTGCCCTGGACGCCGGGCTATGACGTGGCCGGTGTGGTGGAAAAGGTGGGGCCCTGCGTGACCTCTCTGGCCGAGGGGGAACTGGTGTGCGGCATGGTGGGTTTCCCCCTCGCCGCCGGTGCATATGCCGAATCCGTGGTGGCCCGCGAGGAGGAGCTGGTCAAGCTCGATGGGGTGAGCCTCAGGCAGGGAGCGGCCCTGCCGCTGGCGGGACTCACCGCCTGGCAGGGGCTGCTGGAGCACGGTGGCTTGCAGTCGGGGCAACGGGTACTGATCCTGGCCGGTGCCGGTGGCGTCGGCCATCTGGCGGTGCAGTTTGCCGCCGCCTATGGTGCCCACGTGGTTGCCACGGCAAGCGGCGACAATCACAGCTTCCTTCATAGTCTCGGGGCGAGCCGGATGGTGGATTACCACCAGGCCGGGTGGTGCACCGAGGCGATCACCGATGGTCCGTTCGATCTGGTGCTGGATCTGGTGGGGGGCGAGAGCGGCAAGGCGGCGCTGGCCTGCGTCAAGCCGGGCGGCCGTCTGGTGACGGTACCCACCATCACGGCCCAGCAGATCAAGGACGCGGGGGCCGAGCTCGGTGTCGAGGTTGTCGGCATGCTGGTCCATCCCGATCGAACGCAGCTGACCCAGATGCTGACGCTGCTTCGCCAGGGGGAAGTGAAGATCACCGTCTCCGGTGAATACACGCTGGCAGAAGGGGCGCTGGCCCATCAGGCCATCGAGCAGGGCCATGTGCGCGGCAAGCTGTTGCTGCGCATGTCCGCCGCAGACGGCCAGCCCGGATGATAGACTTCACCGGGATGGGGCTGGGAGGGCTGTTTCTGAGTGCCTTCACCTCCGCCACCCTGTTGCCCGGCAGCTCGGAAGTGCTGCTGGGCGCCATGGCGGTCAAGGGGGAGTGGAGCATGACCAGCCTGCTTTTCTGGGCGACGCTGGGCAATACCCTGGGTTCCATGACCACCTGGTGGCTCGGCTGGCTCGCCACCCACAAGAAAAAACCGGAAGATTTTCAAGGCCGTGGGGAACAAAAAGCCCTTGGTTGGCTCAAACGTCATGGCCACTGGTGTCTGCTGCTTGCCTGGACGCCTGTGGTCGGCGATGGTCTCTGTCTGCTGGCTGGTTGGCTGCGCCTCTCCTTCTGGCGCTCCCTCATCTTGATCGGGCTCGGCAAATTGCTTCGTTATGCCCTGGTGTTTCTGCTGGCCAGTCAGATCTTCTAGCCCTTTTGTCACTCACGAGGTACCCGTGAACAAACTCATTCCATTAAGCATGCTGCTGGGCTTCTCCCTTCCCGTGCTGGCGGCCCCGACCCTCGTGTCCGAGCAGGTCAAGCAGGAGGGCAAGCTCGGCATTCCCTACCAGATGTACAAGCTGGACAACGGTTTGACCGTGATCCTGGCCCCCGACCACTCCGATCCCCTGGTGCATCTGGACGTCACCTATCACGTCGGTTCCTCCCGGGAAACCGTGGGCAAGTCGGGCTTTGCCCACTTCTTCGAGCACATGATGTTCCAGGGCTCCAAGCACGTTGGTGATCAGGAACACATGCGGATCATCAACGAGGCGGGCGGTGACATGAACGGCACCACCAACAAGGACCGCACCAACTACTACGAAACCGTGCCGGCCAACCAGCTGGAGAAGGTGCTCTGGCTGGAGGCGGATCGCATGGGCTTCCTGCTCGATGCGGTGAGCCAGAAGAAGTTCGAGATCCAGCGCGCCACCGTCAAGAACGAACGGGCCCAGCGCATCGACAACCAGCCTTATGGCCTGGTGGGCGAGCGGGTGGGGGAGGCACTCTATCCGCGCACCCACCCCTACTCCTGGCAAGCCATCGGTTATGTGGAGGATCTCGACCGGGTCGACGTCAACGACCTCAAGCAGTTCTTCCTGCGCTGGTACGGCCCCAACAATGCGACCCTGACCCTGGGCGGCGACTTTGATACCAAGCAGGCGCTGGCCTGGATTGAGCAGTACTTCGGTTCCATCCCGCGCGGTCCGGACGTGGCCGAACCGACGCCTCAGCCTGCCACCCTGCCGGCAACCCGCTACGTGACGCTGGAAGACAAGGTGCATCTACCGCTCCTGTATATCAGCTACCCGACCGTCTCCCTGGGTGACCCGCAGGAGCCGGCGCTGGACATCTTTGCCGATGTGCTGGGGGGCTCTGCCAGCTCCATGCTCTACCAGTCCCTGGTGAAAACCGGCAAGGCCATCGAGGCGGGTGCCTCCCACTCCTGCGAAGAACTTGCCTGTACCCTGACGGTCTATGCCTACCCCAATCCGGCGGCGGATGGCAGCCTCAAGACCCTCAAGGGCGAGGTGGACAAGGTGATCGGCGAGTTCGCCCAGCGCGGCATCAAGCCCGCGGATCTGGAGAAGGCCATCAGTAGCTATCGCGCGTCCGCCATCTGGGGACTCGACAGTATTGAGGGCAAGGTCAGCCAGCTTGCCATGGGGCAGGTGCTGGCCCGGGATCCCGACTATGTGTTCAAGAATCTGGATGCCATCGCCCGGGTCAAGGGGTCTGACGTCAAGGCTGCCTACGACAAGTTCATCCAGAACAAGCCTGCCGTGGTGCTGAGCGTGGTGCCCAAGGGCAAGAGCGACTGGCAGGCCGCGACCCCGAACTTCACTCCCGCCAAGCGGGAGCTGCCGGATTACAGCAAGCATGACAAGGTGCTTGCCGAGCGGCCGGTGAAAGATGACTTCGATCGCAGCGTGCAGCCTAAGGCGGCCGATGCGGTGAGTGTCAAGGTGCCCGCCATCTGGCGTGGCAAGCTCGGCAAGGGGATCGAGATCATCGGCACCCACAGCGACGAGATCCCGGCCGTCTCCATCATGATCGCCCTGCCGGGTGGCATCCGGGCCGAAGGCAAGGGAGAGCTGGGGCTGGCGAGTCTTACCGCCGCCATGCTGGAGCAGGGGACGACGCGCCTCTCCGAGGCCGAGCTGAGCGACGAGCTGCAAAAACTCGGCGCCAGCATCAGCGTCTCCAGCGCCCAGTACAACAACCTCATCACCATCAGCAGTCTGGCGGACAAGCTGCCCGAAACCCTGGCGCTGGTGCGGGAAGTGCTGCTGCAACCCGGCCTGCGGGAAGCGGACTTCGAGCGGCTCAAGACCCAGATGCTGCAAGGCATGAAACAGAGCGAGCAGCAACCCGAGTGGCTGGCGGGTCAGGCGTTCCGCGAACTGGTCTATGGCAAGCAGAACCGCCTTGGCCAACCCTCTGACGGGGCGCTGGCGGACGTGGAGAAGCTGACCCTGGCGGATGTGAAGCGCTTCTATGAGGCCTATTACAATCCGGCCAATGCCAAGGTGGTGGTGACAGGTGATGTGACCGCCCAGCAGGTGGAATCCGGTCTCGCCTTCCTGACCCAGTGGCAGGGGGCCGCCCCGACCCTGGGGGATCTCAAGCCCGGGGGAGAGCAGGCCAAGCCAGGCATCTATCTGGTGGACAAGCCGGGGGCCCCCCAGTCGGTGATCCGCATCGGCCGCCGCGCCATGGCGTTTGACACCACGGGAGACTATTTCATCGCCAACCTGATGAACTTCAACCTGGGTGGCAACTTCAACAGCCGCATCAACCTCAACCTGCGGGAAGACAAGGGCTACACCTATGGTGCCAGCTCGGGCTTCCAGGCCAACCGCGAGGCGGGGGTCTTCGCGACCGGCGCCAATGTGCGCACCGATGCGACCGTGGATGCCATCCGCCAGTTCCTCAAGGAGATGGACGGCTACCGCAAGAGCGGGCCGACCCCGGTGGAGCTGGCCTACATGCGCAGCGCCGTCTCCCAGCAGGATGTGCTCTCCTACGAGACCCTGGGGCAGAAGGCTGGCTTCCTGCTGCAGATGATCATGTACGACCTGAAGCCGGACTATGTGCAGGCCCAGAACAACCTGATCAAAACGGTGTCACCCGAGACGCTGAAGGCCAGTGCAGCCCGCTGGCTGGATCCGGCCGAGATGGTGATTGTGGTGGTGGGAGACAAGCAAAAGCTTGAAAAACCCCTGAGCGAGCTTCATCTTCCCATCTATCCACTGCAACTGCCCTGAGGGGCGTCGCAACAATAAGTGCCGCCCCGGGTGGGGCGGCCACACATGAGCCGTGAATATGACTACTACTAGCTTGTCGCTCACCGAGTTGCTGGCTGCGCTGGGCACCCCGGAACGGGTGACCGCCCTCAAGGGGATCCGGCGCGGGATCGAGCGCGAATGTCTGCGCATCACCCCCGAAGGGACCCTGGCCCAGACCGATCACCCCAGAAGCCTGGGGTCGGCCCTGACCCATGCCAACATCACCACCGATTACTCCGAGAGCCTGCTGGAGTTCATCACGCCGGCCACCGACTCCATCGAGAGCCTGATCGAGCAGCTCGGCGACATTCACCGCCACACCATTCATCATCTGGGAGAGGAGCGGATCTGGCCCCTCTCCATGCCCTGCTTCGTCGGTGACGAGGAGAGCATCCGCCTAGCCCAGTACGGCAGCTCCAACATCGGGCGGATGAAGACCCTCTATCGCCAGGGGCTGAAGAACCGCTACGGCAGCCTGATGCAGGTGATCGCCGGGGTGCACTTCAACTTCTCCATGCCGGACAGCTTCTGGTGCGAGTGGCAGGATCTGGTGGGAGAGGGCTGCTGCAGCCAGCGCTTTATCTCCGACAAGTACATGGGGCTTATTCGCAACGTCTACCGCTTCGGCTGGCTGGTGCCCTATTTGTTCGGCGCGTCTCCTGCCATCTGCGACTCCTTCCTCAAGGGGCGCAAGAGCAGCCTGCCGTTCCAGAAGACCGGTAAGGGCACCCTTTACCTGCCCTATGCAACCGCCCTGCGCCTGTCCGATCTCGGTTACACCAACAGCGCCCAGGCGGGGCTCAAGATCAGTCATGACAGCCTGCCCGCCTATGTGAGCAGCCTGCGCCGGGCCATCAATACCCATGATCCCGACTTCGCCAGGATAGGGGTCAAGGTGAACGGCGAGTACCGCCAGCTCAACGACAACGTGCTGCAGCTTGAGAACGAGCTCTACGCGCCGATCCGCCCCAAGCGTACTCCCCGCAGTGGCGAGAAGCCCTCGGATGCGCTGGAGCAGCGCGGCATCGAATACATCGAGCTGCGCACGGTGGACGTCAATCCCTTTACCCCGTTCGGTATCGAGGTGGATCAGATCCGCTTCTTCGATCTCTTCCTGGTCTGGTGCCTGTTGCGCCCGTCCTCCGTGCTCTCGGATGACGAGGTTGCCCGCAACCGCCGCAACCAGAACAAGGTGGTGCTGGAGGGGCGTCGCCCCGGCCTGACGCTTGAAGATGAGCAGGGCAATGCCATCGGCCTCAAGGAGTACGGCCTCAAGCTGTTCGACGAGCTGGCCGAGGTCGCAGCGCTGCTGGATCGCTGCTGCGGTCGCAACCGCTATCGCGAGACGCTGGCGATGCACCGTGAGAAGCTGCTCGACCCCGAGCAGACCTACTCCGCCCGCCTGCTCAAGCAGTTGCTTTCAAGCGGCCAGGACAACGGCTGCTTCGGCGATGCGCTGGCGAGCCGCTACCGGGAAGAGATGCTGGCCGGCGAGCTGCAGTACTGGGACGAGGCCTACTTTGCCGGCGAGGCACGGGACTCCCTGGCCAAGCAGCGGGAGCGGGAACGCAGTGACAGCCTGTCGTTCGACGACTTCCTGGCTGATTATTTCGGTACCCGCCAGACCACGGCCTGAGGATGCCGCCAGGATGACGAAAGCCGCTCCCGGGAGCGGCTTTTTCATGGGCGCCCGGCGGTGGCCTGGCATAAAAAAACGGCCCGTTCGGGCCGTTTTGCATGGGGTGGTTCATCGGTCAGAGGATGAGACCACCGAAGAAGAAGCCGAGCGCTACTGCCATGGCGATGGTGGCCACACCCGGGATGAAGAAGGGGTGGTTGAACACGGCCTTGCCGATGCGGGTGG
The DNA here is from genome assembly GCF_027705325.1 of Aeromonas sp. QDB18. Taxonomy (NCBI): domain Bacteria; kingdom Pseudomonadati; phylum Pseudomonadota; class Gammaproteobacteria; order Aeromonadales; family Aeromonadaceae; genus Aeromonas; species Aeromonas sp. QDB18. The sequence goes on along the minus strand of NZ_JAPDBQ010000038.1, from coordinate 1,333 downwards.
AGCCGGTGTCGTCCATCTCGACCGCGGCCAGCAGGGTCGGGTAGGTCGGCAGCACGAACAGGGCGCTCACGGCGGCGAAGGAGGCGATGGCCGCCAGCGGGCTGACACCCAGTGCCAGGGCGGCAGGCATCAGGGCCTTGGTGGTGGCGCCTTGCGAGTAGAGCAGCATGGAGGAGAAGAACAGCACCACGGCCAGCAGCCAGCTGTATTGGCTCAGCAGATCGCCGGCGAACGCCTGGATCTCGACCATGTTGCCCTTCACGAAGACGTTGCCCAGCCAGGCCACGCCCAGCACGCAGATACAGGCGGACATACCGGACTTGAAGGTCGGCATGTTGGTGATCTGGGCCGCGTCCAGTTTGCAGAACAGTACCATCAGGGTGGCGGCGGAGAGCATGATGCCCATGATGGCGCCATCGCGGGGGATCGGCGGGCTGCTGATGAGGCCGACGTTGCCGGAGATGGCGGTGGCATAGGCCATCACGGCCACGATGGAGGCGACGAAGATGCCGACGGAGAGCTTGGCATAAGGCTTGATCTCAACCTGGCTGGTACCGCGCAGCTTGATGAGTCCCTTGGCTTTGCGCTCCAGATAGACTTCGTCCTGATCCAGCGGCTTGCCCAGCAGGTTGGCGATAAAGGCCCCCAGCAGACAGGCGATGAAGCTGGACGGGATGCAGATGGCCAGCAGGGTCAGGTAGTCGACGCCAAGCGGCTCCAGCATGCCGGAGAAAGCGACCACGGCCGCCGAGATGGGGGAGGCGGTGATGGCAATCTGGGAGGCAACGACCGCGATGGAGAGCGGACGGGAGGGGCGAATGCCCTGCTCCTTGGCCACTTCGGCGATCACCGGCAGGGTGGAGAAGGCGGTGTGACCGGTCCCGGCCAGCATGGTCATCAGGTAGGTGACGACCGGCGCGGCGAAGGTGATGTGCTTGGGATTCTTGCGCAGGGCTTTTTCGGCCAGGTGCACCAGATAATCCATCCCGCCGGCCAGCTGCATACAGGCGATGGCGCAGATGACGGACGCGATGATCATGATCACGTCCCACGGGAGATAAGTCACCAGCTGATCGCTCGGGATGGGCATGCCCAGCCCCCAGGTCAGCACCAATACCCCCAGACCACCGGCAAAGCCGATACCTATGCTGCCTATCCGGGCCCCCAGATAGATAGCGGCGAGCACCACAAGTAACTCGATTCCAATCATAGCGAACACTCCATTTTCCAGTTTTTTTAGGTTTTATTAGGCTGAACAGGGCTGACGCATCAGTGTTTATACTTTGAACAACCCCATACATTCGAACAAATATTGTTCATTCAGACAGCAGAG
>NZ_JAPDBQ010000037.1:0-29781 GCF_027705325.1 Aeromonas sp. QDB18 | reverse complement strand
TCCGGAACCAGTGATTGGTTCCGGATTGTCCTACAGCAGAAGGATCGGTCAATGGATCCTTAACTGATCAGCATTGCCGCCTGAGCGGGGCTTGCGGGGATCAGCCCTTGAGCACGGCGGCCATGGCGTCGGCCACGTAGTCGACGTTGCGGCTGTTGAGACCCGCCACGCACATGCGACCGGAGCGCACCAGGTAGACGGCGAACTCTTCCCGAAGGCGGTCCACCTGCTCCGGGGTGAAGCCGGTGTAGCTGAACATGCCGCGTTGGTTGATGAAGTAACTGAAGTCGCGGCCCGGCACCTTGGCGCTCAGCACCTCGAACAGCTTCTCGCGCATCGCCTTGATGCGGGTGCGCATCTCGGTCACCTCACCAACCCACATGGCGTGCAGGCTGGCGTCGTTCATCACGGCCGCGGTGATCTGGCCGCCGTGGGTGGGGGGGCTGGAGTAGTTGCGGCGCACGGTGGCCTTCATCTGGCCCAGCACCCGGCTCGCCTCTTCGGCATCCTGGCAGATGACCGACAGGCCGCCACAGCGCTCGCCGTAGAAGGAGAGGTTCTTGGAGAAGGAGTTGCTGACGAAGAAGCTGACGCCGGCGGCCACCATGGCGCGAATGGCGTAGGCATCCTCTTCCAGCCCGTCGCCGAAGCCCTGATAGGCGATGTCCATAAAGGGGATCAGGTTCTTCTCGACCACCAGGGCGATCACCTGGTCCCACTGGGTGCGAGAGAGATCCACCCCGGTCGGGTTGTGACAGCAGGGGTGCAGCAGCACGATGCTTTTCGCCGGCAGGCTGCTCAGGCAGTCGATCATGGCGTCAAACTGCACGCCGCCGGTGGCCGCATCGTAGTATGGGTAGTCGTGCACCTTGATGCCGGCCCCCTCGAACATCGCCTTGTGGTTGTCCCAGGTGGGATTGCTGACCCACACCTCGGAGGTCGGGAAGTAGCGCTTGAGCAGATCGGCGCCGATCTTCAGCGCGCCTGAGCCGCCGATGGTCTGGATGGTGGCGATGCGACCCGCCTTGACCGCTTCGTGATCGGCACCAAACAGCAGGTGCTGCACCGCGGTGCGGTAGTTGGCGGCGCCTTCCATCGGCTGGTAGGGGCGCGGGGCCGGGGCGGCGGCGCGCTGCGCTTCGGCCTGCTGCACCGACGGCAGCAGCGGAATGCGGCCCTGCTCGTCGTAATAGAGGCCAATCCCCAGGTTCACCTTCTGCTCGCGGGTATCTTTATGGAAGGTCTCGACTAGCGTCAGTATGGGATCGCCAGCATAGGCATCGACGTGTTCAAACATGGGGGGTCCTTGAAGTTGACTGTCCAATTCGGCCGGCCATCAGCCGGGCCGATATGATGGCGCAATCCAGAGGTGGCCTCAAGTTGTTCGAGATGGAGACAGGGCTGACAAAGTCTGTCGCAGTAGTAAGCGCGGGGCCCTTGCCAGGATCCTGCATCCCGTCTGCACGTTCCCCCCATTTTGTCAGAGAAGGCTGCCTTATCGGGATCGTTTGGATAATATATGGATACATACGGCCCCTCTCATTCCCCTCTCATTCCCCTCCCACCCATCCGGGGGAGCCAGGTTCGGCGCCGCCTGAGACAAAAGAAATAGTTGCATAATAGTCAGGCTATTCTTTTGACAACCATTGCAGTGTGCCCGGCCCCTTCGGGGGGCCCACGATAACAGGTGACTCATCGCCGATGACCCGACATGTTTCTGATGCCGATTCCCCTGGCTGGACTGGCACGGCCTGGGTGGCTGGAATGTCTATTTTCTTGCCAAGTTCGCCCTGCTCTGGGGGGGATATCTCAACTTCCACCCCCTGATCAACCTGGTGTTTGCCGCCTTCCTGATCTTTCCCCTGCAAAGGGCCGGGTGGCGCCGTGCGCGGCACTGGCTGGCGTTGCCGGTGGGGGCGGGGATCTTCTATCACGATACCTGGTTGCCGGGGATAGAGAGCATTCGTGCCCAGGGCAGCCAGGTCTTCTCCTTCACCCTGGATTACTGGGCGGAGTTGCTCGGGCGTTTCATCAATTGGGAGATGGTCGGCGCGGGGTTCGTGCTGCTGACACTCTATCTGTTCATCGCCCAGTGGCTGCGCTTCACCCCCTGGATCCTGCTGGCGCTGCTCTGGCTCTGGGTCTCGCCCCAGGTGAGCAATCCCTTCGCGAGCAGCAAGGGGGCGAGCGAGCATGCCCTGAACACGTCCCGGGAGGAGACCCGCTCTTCAGTGCTGCCCATGGAGGAGCAGCTTGACCAGAGTGCCCCGCCGACCAACGAGAACCTCAACGCCTATCTCGATGACTTCTATCGGGAGGAGCAGGAGAGACTGGTGCACTTCCCGGAGAGCCTGCCAGCCCAGGCGACCCCCTTCGATGTGCTCATCATCAATGTCTGCTCCCTGGCCTGGCATGACGTGGAGGCGAGCGGCCTGAGCGGGCATCCGGTCTGGTCCCACTTCGACATTCGCTTCAACCGCTTCAACTCCGCCACTTCCTACAGCGGCCCGAGCTCCATTCGCCTGCTGCGGGCCAGTTGCGGGCAGACCAGCCACCAGGGGCTCTATGTGACGGCGCCGAAGCAGTGTCTGCTGTTCGAGAATCTGGCCCAGCTCGGCTTTGCCAAACAGGTGGCCATGGATCACTCGGGGGATTTTGGCAACTACCTGACCGGCCTGCAGCAGTATGCCGGGCTGGATGTGACCCCCATGGACAAGAAGGGGCTGGCCCATGATCTCGCCTCCTTCGATGGCGAACCCATCTATCGCGGGGATGCCCTGTTCGGCCGCTGGCTGAACGAGCGGACACAGAGTCAGGCGGCACGCAACGTCACCTTCTTCAACCTCATCGCCCTGCACGATGGCAACCGCTATGTGGCGAGCCGCCAGATAGCGCCCTACAAGGCGAGGCTCAAGACCCTGCTGGATCAGCTGGATGACTTCATGACGACGCTGGATCAATCCGGCCGCAAGGTGGCCGTGGTGATGGTGCCTGAGCACGGCGCCGCTCTCACCGGCGACAAGATGCAGATGGCCGGGCTGCGGGACATTCCCAGCCCGAGCATCACCCAGGTGCCGGTGGAGGTTGCCCTGCTCGGTACCAAGGCGCCCCATGAAGCGACCCGCAACGTGGACACCCCCAGCAGCTTCCTGGCGGTATCAGAACTGGTCTCCAGGCTGGTGGGGAAGGATGTGTTCGGGAGCGAGACCATCGATTGGGATGCCCTGCTGGGCGACCTGCCGCAGACCCCGCCGGTGTCTGAGAACCAGGGCTCGGTGGTGATCGAAATCAGGGCAAGTACCACATCAAGCTGGGGCAGGGGGACTGGGTCCCCTATCCCCAATGAGACCGGAAGTGACGATGCGCAGCGAACGGCAATCAGACATGCAGACCCCCTTCGGCGTCCCGGTGGAGGGCGCGGTGATCAATGACGTGGCCATGGTCCAGCAGGCCTTTGGTGTCAGCGTCTCCTATCAGGATATTGCCGCCAGGGAGCGGCTCGCCGCCTTGTGCGCACGCTTCCCCCTGCTGGCGGAGGTGGCAGTGAAAGGGCCCGAGGGGACTGGCGAGGGGAGGTCTGCATGAAGGTGATCGCCCTGCAGGGGATCCGGGGAGGCGTGGGGACCACCGCCATCGTGGCCGGACTGGCCCAGGCTGCCCATGAGCAGGGGGCAAGGGTGCTGGCGGTGGATCTCTGCCCGGACAACCAGCTTGGCATCCACCTTGGCCTGCCCCATGACGATCCGGGAGGCTGGAGCCGGCTGACCCAGCCGGCGCGGGAGTGGCGAGGTGCGCTTCACCGCCGGGAGGAGGGACTGGATCTGCTCTTCCATGGCGGGGGGGAGGGGGCGTCGGCCGAGTGGCTGGCGGGGATCGATGGCTATGATCTGGTGCTGCTGGATCTGCCCCTGGGCATGGCCCCCGTCATCCCCTGCAGGCGCTTGCTGGTGGTCAATGCGGATGCCAACTGCCATGTGCGGCTTCACCGCCACCCCTGGGCGGCTGATGAGCGTCTGCTGGTGACCCAGTTCTCCAGCCAGCGGGCCCTGCAGCAGGGGCTGCTGGATCTCTGGCTGGCAGGGGGGCTCCCTCTGCTCAATCTTCATCTGCACAGGGACGAAGCCATGGCGGAGGCCATGGCCGCCAAGCTGCCGGTCGGCCGCTATGCCCCCACCAGTCTGGTTGCCCACGAGCTGGCCGCCCTGGCGACCTGGTGTCTGGCAGAGGGGGAGGCGCCCCGATGAGAGTGCGGCTGCTGACGCCGGCTGCGGGCCTCTGGTGCTCGCAGCGCTATCGCGCACTGCGCGAGCGGGGGGCTTCCCGCCCTGGGGCGGCCGCATTGACCCTGGGCTGGCTGCTGGCCTGGGTTATCTTCCCCCTCGAGCGTCATGGTTGGCAATGGGTGCTGGGCCATGCCCGGGGGCTCTATCCCCAGCTGACGCACCCCCGGGTGGGGGATCCCCTGCGCGTTCTGTTGCAGAGCCTCTGGATGATAGTGCGTCGCCCACAGCCCATCCCTCTGCGCTGGCCTGCCTCCTGGCAACGGCTCTGGCACCGGGGCACTCAGACTCTCGGCGCCTTCCTGGCCCGTCAGGAGGAGAAAGGGCTGGCCGCCGCCAGGGCCACGCCCCGCGAGGCACGCTGGAAGAGCGTGCTGCTCTGCGTGGTGGCCGGGAGCCTCTCCCTGCTCTGCGTCACCCAGCCGTTCACCCTGCAGGCGCAGCTGGTGTTCGTCCTCCTGCTGGCGGCCATGGCCTTCATCCTGCGCGCCGTGCCGGGCCGTTATCCCATGCTGATGATGATGGTGCTCTCCCTCACCATCTCCTGCCGCTACATCTGGTGGCGCTACACCTCGACCCTCGACTGGTTCGACCCCGTCAGCCTGGCCTGCGGCCTGCTGCTGCTGGCCGCCGAGACCTATGCCTGGCTGGTGCTGCTGCTCGGCTACTGGCAGACCGCATGGCCCCTGCACCGCCCTCCGGCACAACTGCCGGCGGATCCGGCCCAGTGGCCCAGCGTGGATCTGATGATCCCCACCTACAACGAGGATCTCGCCATCGTGAAGGGGACTGTCTACGCCGCCATGGGGCTCGACTGGCCCGCCGACAAGCTGACCATCTGGCTGCTTGACGACTGGGGGCGGGCAGCGTTTCGAGACTTCGCCGAGGAGGCCGGGATCCGCTATGTGGCCCGGTCGACCCATGAGCACGCCAAGGCGGGCAACATCAATCACGCCCTCAAGATGGCCACCGGGGAGCTGGTCGCCATCTTCGACTGTGACCACCTGCCGACCCGCTCCTTCCTGCAGATGACGGTGGGCTGGTTCTACCGGGATCCCCGTCTGGGCGTGGTCCAGACCCCCCACCACTTCTTCTCCGCCGATCCGTTCGAACACAACCTGCAACGGTTTCGCAAGATGCCGAACGAGGGGGCTCTCTTCTACGGCCTGGTGCAGGATGGCAACGACATGTGGGATGCCAGCTTCTTCTGCGGCTCCTGCGCCGTCATCAAGCGCACTGCCCTTGACGAGATCGGCGGCATCGCGGTGGAGACGGTCACCGAGGATGCCCACACCTCCCTGCGGCTGCACCGCCTCGGCTACACCTCGGCCTATATCCGGATCCCGCTGGCGGCGGGGCTGGCCACCGAAAGCCTCTCTGCCCACATCGGTCAGCGCATCCGGTGGGCGCGCGGCATGGTGCAGATCCTGCGTCTGGACAACCCTCTCTTCGGCAAGGGGCTCAAGCTGGGGCAGCGGCTGTGCTACTTCAATGCCATGCTGCATTTCCTCTCGGGCATACCGAGGCTCATCTTCCTGACGGCGCCGCTCGCCTTCCTGATCCTGCACGCCTACATCATCTATGCCCCGGCGGCGGCCATCGCCCTCTACATGTTGCCGCACATCTTCCACAGCGCTCTGACCAACTCCCGGTTGCAGGGCAAGGTGCGCCACTCCTTCTGGGGCGAGGTCTATGAGACGGTGCTGGCCTGGTACATCGCCAGGCCGACCACGGTGGCGCTCTTTGCACCTCACAAGGGGACGTTCAACGTGACTGCCAAGGGGGGGATGACGGAGGAGGTGTTCCTCGATCTGTCGGTCTCCCGCCCCTATCTGCTGCTGATCCTGCTCAATCTGTGCGGGCTGGGGTTCGGCCTCTGGCGCATCGGCACCGGCCCTGCCGACGAGGTGCCGACCCTGATCCTCAGCATGATCTGGACCCTCTACAACATGACCATACTGGGCGGCGCCCTGGCGGTGGCCTTCGAGTCGCGCCAGGTCCGTGCCAACCCCAGGGTGGAGATGGTGATGCCGGCGGCCATCAGGCTGGCGAACGGTCACCTCTACCCCTGTACCGTCAGGGATTACTCCAACGGGGGGGTCGGGGTGCTGCTCGAGGCGCCCCTGCCCCTGGCCGACAAGGAGAGGGTCTGGTTGCTGCTGCGCCATGACCAGCGGGAGCAGGCGTTCGCCGCCAAGGTGTAGCGGGTGTTCGGCTGCAAGCTGGGACTGGAGCTGGAACCCATGGCGCAGGCGCAGCATGTCGAGTTCATCCAGTGCACCTTCGCCCGGGCCGATACCTGGTCCCTGTGGCAGCAGCGTCTGGGCAAGGATCGCCCCCTCCACAGCCTGATCGACATTACCCTGCTCGGCTGGGGGGCTTACTGGCGTCTGGCCCGTACCTCACCCATCGGCTTTGTTTGTATCCTCCTCGAGAAGCTGGCTCGCTGGCTCCTCTCCTTCGTTCCCCGTCGCATCTCCCCAGATTTCCGGGCCGGGACTCCGACCTCACAGACAGTGAAAGGATGATGAAACCACAACGCTACCTTATTCCTCTCCTGCTGATGGCTCAGGGTGCGACCGCCGCCGAGGCCGTCGGCCCCCTGCCGCCTGTTCCCGCTCCGGTGCGCACCCAGGGGATGAGCTTCGAACAGATGGCATCATCGCCAGGCACCCTGTCCCTGCGCGGCAATGCGCCAGACGGACTGGCCGACTTCACCGTGCGGCGGGACGAGGTGGTGACCCGGGCCACCCTGGACCTGAACTTCACGCCATCGCCCTCCCTGCTGCCGCTCATCTCCCAGGTCAAGGTCTATCTCAATGACGAGCTGATGGGGGTGACGGCCCTCAACCAGGATCAGATGGGGACGATGACCCATGCCAGCATCGAGCTGGATCCCCGCTATGCCAAGGATTTCAACCGCCTCAAGGTGAGCTTCGTCGGCCACTATCAGAAAGTGTGCGAGAACCCGGCGAGCGATACCCTCTGGCTCAACGTCAACCGGGACAGCAAGCTGACCCTGCAGTTGCAGACCCTGCCGGTGCGCAACGAGCTCTCCTTCTTCCCCATGCCGTTCCTCGACGTGCGGGACAATGGCAAGCTGACTCTGCCCATGGTGTTCACGGGCTCAGTGCCCCCGGAGCAGCAGCAGGCGGCGGCGGTGCTGGCCTCCTGGTTCGGCACCAAGGCCCAGTGGCGGGGCCAGCATTTCCCGGTGCTCATCAACCAGTTGCCGGATCGCAACGCCGTGATCTTTGCCACCAATGACGCGCGCCCCGATTTCTTGGTGGACTATCCCGAGGTGAAGGGGCCCACCATCGACATGATCAGCTCCCCCGGCAATCCCTATGTGAAGCTGCTGCTGATCCTGGGGCGGGATCAGCAGGATCTGCTGACGGCGGTGCAGGGGCTGGCGCGAGGCGATGTCATGCTGCGTGGCCAGAGCGTCATGGTGGACGAGGTGAAGCCGCTCTCCCCGCGTCAACCCTACGATGCCCCGAACTGGGTGCGACTGGATCGCAAGATGCGCTTTGATGAGCTCACGGAGTACCCGGGCCAGTTACAGGCAACGGGACGCACGCTGTGGCCCATGAACCTGACGCTGCGCCTGCCGCCGGATCTCTATCTGCTGGGGGAGAACGGCATCAGGACGGAGCTGAAGTATCACCATACCTCGCCCACCCTGCGCGACGGTTCCCGGCTGGATGTGGGGGTCAACGGCCAGCTCATGAAGTCGTTCACGCTCGAGCCCGGCGAGGTCAAGAGTGAGCGGTTGCTGACTCTGCCGCTCTGGTTTGCCGACGATGGCGACACCATGGCACTGCGCATGCCCGGGCTCAAGACCACCCAGGCCAACAGCCTGAGCTTCTCGTTCGAGTATGCCCAGCAATACATGGGAGGAACGGAGGATGGCCGTTGCGACCTGGTGATGCCGCCTGCCCATCAGGTGCGCATCGACGAGGGCTCCACCATCGACTTCACCGGCTATCGTCACTTCATCGAGATGCCCGACCTCAAGGCGTTCGCCTATGCCGGCTTCCCGTTCAGCCGGATGGCGGATCTCGCCGACACCCAGATTGTCATGCCGGCCAGACCCCATCCCGGGCAGATCACCACCTTGCTCGATGCCGTCGGTGCCATCGGGGCCGAGACCGGGTATCCGGCGCTCTCCCTGCAGGTTCTGGACGACTGGGAGCGAGCGCGCACCGCGGATCGGGACACCCTGCTCATCGGCACCCTGCCGGAGGAGTTTCGAGGGGATCTGGCCCCCGACGCCCTGCTGCAATCCACGCGCAGCTGGGTCAACGAGCCAACCCGCCAGCACAAGGGGGATCTGCTGCACACCATGGCCGATCGCCAGCCCCAGGCCCGGGTGGGCATGACGGGCAATCGGGCCATCGCCGTCATCCTGGGGCTGCAATCGCCGACCCATGATCAGCGCAGCCTGGTGGCCCTGCTGGCGGATGGACCGGCGGGGGTCACATTGCTCAATGAGGCCCTGCAGACCCGGCCCCTGCGCGATCAGGTGGCGGGCTCGGTGGCCATCATCCGGGAATCCGGGGTGAAGAGCCTGGTGGTGGGGGATCGCTACGAGGTGGGCTACCTGCCGTGGTGGGAGCGTCTCTGGCAACTGTTTGCCCGTTATCCGGTGCGTCTTGCCGGGCTGACCCTGCTCTGCATGCTGGTACTGGGCTGGGGCCTGCGGGTGCTGCTTGCCAGTGCCAGTCGCCGCCGTCTGAAGGAAGATTAAGAGATGACTCAGATGAAAAATGTCTGTGGTGCCCTGCTCCTCTGGGCCCTTTGTTCCCTCCCGGCGCAGGCCGTCTGCCACTGGCCGGAGTGGGATCACTTTCGCCAGCACTACATCAGCGAAGAGGGCAGGGTCATCGACCCTGCCGAGGGGCGCCGCATCACCACCTCGGAAGGCCAGAGCTATGCCCTCTTCTTCGCCCTGGTCAACGATGACAGGGAGACCTTTGCCCGCCTGCTCGACTGGACGGAGCGGCAGCTCGCCCGCGGGGATCTGACCGGCTTCCTGCCATCCTGGCTCTGGGGCAGGCAGCAGGACGGCAGTTGGGGCGTGCTGGACGCGAACAGCGCGTCCGATTCGGATCTCTGGATAGCCTACAGCCTGCTGGAGGCGGGTCGCCTGTGGGACAACCACAGCTACTCGGCCCTCGGCACCCTGTTGCTGCGCCGTATCGCCCGGGAGGAGGTCGCCACGCTGCCGGGTCTCGGCCCCGTGTTGCTGCCCGGGGCGAAAGGCTATGAGGGGGAGGGACGCTGGACCCTCAACCCCAGTTATCTGCCCCCACAACTGCTGGCCAGATTCGCTTCCTTCAAGGGGCCCTGGGGCGAGATGCGGGCTCTCTTGCCCAAGCTGCTGCAGGAGAGTGCGCCCCGTGGCTTTGCCCCGGACTGGGTGGACTGGCAGGCCGACAAGGGATGGCAGGTGACGGCGGACAAGGGCGACACCGGTGGCTATGACGCCATCCGCGTCTATCTCTGGCTCGGCATGCTGAGCGAGGAGGATCCCGCCAGGGCTTCCCTGGTGGCCCACTTTGCCCCCATGCTGGCGCAGCTGACCGAATCGGGTCATCTGCCCGAGCGGGTCTCCAGCCAAAGTGGTCAGGTTCAGGGCAAGGGGCCGAGCGGCTTTGCCGCCGCCCTCCTGCCCCTGTCACGGGGCTTGCCGGCGCAGGTCACCTTGCGCAAGCAGGTCTCCGATCACGGGCTGGATGCGGATGCCTACTACGGCAGCGTGCTGACCCTGTTCGGCGCAGGCTGGGATCAGGGGCGTTATCGCTTTGCCGCCGACGGTACCCTGCAGCCGGATTGGAGCGAGTCATGTCAGGCAGAGTAACCCTTGGGTGCCTGCTCGCCTGCCTGATGAGCGGAGCCCTGGCGCAAGGGACGGTACAGCCGGTGGCCTGGTTGCTGGAGCAGGTCAGGATTGGCGAGGCCCGTGGGCGGGAAGATCTCGTCAGCAACAGCCTCTATTCCCTCTCCCTGGTGGAGCCCGATCATCTGGAGCTGCTGGCAGCCCAGGCCCGTCAGGCCCTGCGCCAAGGCAAGGTCAAGGAGGCCGGGGCACTGCTGGCCCGCCTTGGCAAGCAAGACCCCGACTCTGCGCTCTATCGTCAGGGCATGGCCAACCTGGCCCTGAACGAACCGGCCAGGCGCCAGCAACTGCAACAAGCCAGGCTGCTGACCAGCGCCGGCAGGCTGGAGGAGGCCGAGCGTCTCTATCGCTCCCTGTTCTCCGGTGATTTGCCCCCCAATCTCGACGTGGCGGTGGATTATGCCCTGTTGCAGACACGGATCCCGGCCATGAAAGCGAAGGGGCTGGCGGCCCTGGGGGCACTCAACCGGCAATATCCGGGTGAGCCCAGAGTGCGGGGCGGGCTGGCTCGCCTCTATCTGGCGGAGGGTCGGCGCCAGGGGGCGCAGAACCTGTTGCGCGAGATGGCGCGAGACCCCTATCAGCGGGACGAGGCCGCCGAGATCTGGCTCGCGGACATCGAATCCCTGCCCATCGGTCCCGGGAGCATCGCTGCCTTGCAGGAGTACATGGTGCTCTTTGGCGAAGGGGATACCACCAAGGCGGAACAGCTGCTCGCTACCCAGGAGGAGAAGTGGGCCTCGCCTGCCTATCGTGCACGCCAGTCGGCGCTCGCAAGCACGGCGGGAGGTGGTGCCTCCATCTCCCGCTTGCAGCGTGCCCTGGCTGCCAACCCGGGGGATCCCGAACTCATGGGGGCCCTCGGGCAGGCCTACTCCCGCAACGATCAGCGAGCGCAGGCCATCGCCCAGTTTGAACGGGTGCTGGCACACCCCGAGGTGACCGACAAGGACAAATGGCGCAGCCTGCTGGCCACCAACCGCTACTGGCTGCTGGTGAGCCAGGGGCGCAGCGCCCTGGAACAGGAGCAGTGGGATGAGGCGGCGACCCTGTATCGCCGTGCCATCGCCCAGGATGGGCGTGAACCCGAAGCCTGGTTGGGGCTCGGAGACAGCGAGCGTGGCCGCCATCGCGATGCCGACGCGGAGTCCGCCTACCGCAAGGCGCTCGCCATGGGGAGCGCGCGGGAGCGGGCACTGGCCCGCCTGTTCGATCTCTACAAGGAGCAGGATCCGGCGCGTGCCCTGGCCCTGCTGGAGCAGCAGGGCACCCCCGGGATGCAGGCCGAAGGGCGGCGGCTCAAGGCCGGGCTGTTGCAGGAGGAGGCCGATCAGCTCGATCGGGCCGGCAAGGTGGCGGCGGCGCTGCGCCTTCGCGAGCAGGCACTCGCGCTGACCCCGGAAGAGGTGTGGCTGGCCTATCGAGTGGCCGATACCCGGGCCCGCCTCGGGGAAGCCGGTAGCGGGGAGCGGCTCTTGCGGGAACGGCTGGCGGCGCACCCGCAGGATGCCACCCTGCGCTACGCCACCGCCCTCTATCTCTCGGGGCAGGACAAGATGGTGGAGGCGAGAGGGGTGCTGGCCGCCATCCCTAGGTCCGCCTGGACACAGGACATGGATGCGCTGGATCGGCGCCTCGCCCGTGACGAGGTGCTCGCCAGGGCGAGGGCGAGTCACGAGGCCGGGGATGATGAGGGGGCCGAACGCCTGCTTCAGCCGTTGCAGCCGGATGAAGAGGTAAGCCTGATGCTGGCGGAGTGGGCCACGGATCGGGGGGCCTATGCACTGGCGGAGCAGCGCTATCAGGAGGTGCTTGCCCGCACGCCGCAACAGCCCGAGGCCAGGCTTGGCATGGCCGAACTGGCCCAGGCCAGGGGCGATCTGGCAAAGGCCCGTCACTGGCTGCCCGCATGGCCGGTCAGCCCGCTGCCCCCGGAGGGGGCCAACTACTACCGCCGGGTAGCCAATCTCTATCAGGCGCTGGGAGAGGGCGAGACAGCCCGCGCCATCTTCACCGACTACGAACCCCTGGTGGCGATGCAACCGGCCTCCCAGCAGACGGCGCTGTTCTGGCGCGATGCCGCCCGTCAGCGCGTTGCCGAGCATGATGTGGAAGGGGCTCTGGTGCGGGATCGCAAGGGGCTGGTGGCCGCAGGTCTGGCCCCCCGCGAGGATCTGGAGGGGGGCGAGCTGACCCGGCTGGCACGCAGTCAGGATGGGGAGGGGTGGCTGGCATCCGGCCTGCGCAGCGATCTCGACAGGCACTACCGGCAGAGCCAGACCACCTTCTCCCTCGACAGCGATTACTGGGGCTCCAGCGGTACCGGGGGCTACTCGGATCTGCGGGCGCTGACCCAGATGGCGCAACTGGATACGCCGCTGGCCGGTGGTACCGCCTTCGGCCGCCTTGAACTGGTCGACATGGATGCCGGAGATCTGCCGGACTCCCCTTACCGGGCGCAGTTCGGTACCTGTGCGGCCAGGGACTGCCGCGGGGACGCGCACCAGCAGAACCGGGGCACCACCCTGGCGGCAGGCTGGCAGCGGGGGGCCTGGGCGTTCGATCTGGGGACCACGCCCCTCGGTTTCGAGGTGGTGGACTGGGTTGGTGGCGCCACCTTGACCGGTGACTGGCACACGCTGGGGTGGGGGATGACCCTCTCGCGTCGGCCCGTCAGCAGCTCGCTGCTCTCCTATGGGGGAACGGTGGATCCGGGCACGGGCATCAGCTGGGGCGGGGTGCGGGCGAACGGGGTCCGCCTCGATCTCAGCCGGGATCTGGGAGGGGCCGTCGGGTTCTGGGGCAGCGCCCAGCAGCACCTGCTGACTGGCAAGAACGTGCCCGACAACTGGCGCACCCGGCTCATGGGAGGGGGCTATTACAAGTTCGTCAACGAGACCCATCGCCGTGCCAGCGTGGGGCTCAGCACCATGCTGTGGCACTACCAGCAGGATCTGGTGGGCTATACCCTGGGGCAGGGGGGTTATTACAGCCCGCAGGGGTACTTCTCGCTCTCGGTGCCGGTGAGCTACCGGCAGCGTACCCCGGACTGGTCGTGGGAGCTGGGCGGATCGGGCTCCTGGTCCTACGCCCATACCGACGACAGTCGCCGCTACCCGCTGGAAGGCCTGTTGCCAAGCGGTTTGCCAGACAGAAATGCGCCTGTGAAAGGGGCAGCAGCAGTGGATTCGGCTACACCCTGAATGGCGTGGTGGAACACAGGCTGACGGAGCACTGGCGCATCGGTGGCCGGGTGGACATCCAGCAGGCGGATGACTATGCCCCCAGCCATGTCCCCCTGTTCCTGCGCTACACCTTCAAGCCCTGGCAAGGGGATCTCGATATGCCGCCAAGGCCTCTCACTCCCTACGCGGACTTCGACTGACAGGGGCGCCCGTCATCACCGGGCGCCCTTATTTCAGATAGGAACGCAGTACCCTCACCACCTGATCCAGATCCTCCAGCCGCTCGGCATGGGTCGCCTCCTCGGCGCCAAGATGCTCGCGCATGTGTCCCTCCAGCACCTCCAGCATCAGGCCGTTGACGGCGCCGCGGATGGCGGCAATCTGCTGCAGGATGGCGGCGCAGTCTGTTTCCTGTTCCAGAGCACTCTCCAGGGCGCCGGTCTGCCCCTTGATGCGCCTGACCCGTGCCAGCAGCTTCTTCTTGTCGTGAACCGTGTGTGACATCCAGGATCCTCTCGATCAATAAAACTATACCAAACGGGGTATATAGCATCCTCGTTTTCAGGAGAAATCCATGCCATCCCTCGCCTCATCCCACTGCCACCACCCCGTCGTCCACGAAGGGAATCCCCTGGCCGAACAGAAGACCCGCTGGGCCGTGCTGCTCACCGTCGTCATGATGGTGGCGGAGATCGGTGGCGGCTGGTTCTACAACTCCATGGCGCTGCTGGCCGACGGTTGGCACATGAGCTCCCATGCCCTGGCCCTCGGCCTCTCGGTGCTGGCCTATCGCGCTGCCCGCCACTTCGAGCGGGATCACAGGTTCAGCTTTGGTACCTGGAAGATAGAGGTGCTGGGGGGCTTCAGCAGCGCCCTGCTGCTGGTGGGGGTGGCGGGGTTGATGCTGTTCGAGTCGGTGGCCAGGTTGCTGGACCCCAGCCCCATCCATTATCAGCAGGCGATCGGCATTGCCCTGCTGGGCCTGCTGGTGAATCTGGCCTGTGCCTGGCTGCTCAGGGACGATCACGGCCATCACCATGGTCACGACCACCATCACGGTCATCACGACCACTCGCACGATCACCACCACGGCCATCAGGATCTCAACCTGCGCGCCGCCTACCTCCACGTGCTGGCGGACGCGGCCACCTCGGTGCTGGTGATTCTGGCGCTGGTGGGAGGCATGTTGTGGGGGGCGGACTGGCTGGATCCCCTGATGGGCATCGCCGGGGCCGACCTGGTGCGGATGCAGGGGGTCTCTCTGGCGACCGCCATGCTGGGTCAGGGCATTCCCTTCACCCACGCGGGTGTCGAGCTGCTGCGTTCCAAGTCCATGGAGCGGGACAGCTACGACTCCGGTGACTGGTACAACCGGGTCGACTACGGCTTAAGTGACAATAATTTTGACAAAGGGCTGCCGCGCAAGGACAAGGACGAGGCCAACTACGAGCTGATCGAGCAGGTGCTCGGCCAGCACGCCAAGCCGGGTTCGGCCGAGATGCATCAGATGGTGAACTTCTACCAGGAGCTCTCCGAACTGCGTCAATCCTCTCGTCTGCTGCGTCTTGGCAGCGGCGCCGAGGTGATCAAGCGGGTCGACTTCCGCAACACCGGCCCTGAGCAGATCCCGGGTCTCATCGTGATGAGCGTGGATGACGGGGTGGGCGCCGGTGCGGATCTGGATCCGGCCATCGACGGCCTGGTGGTGATGATCAACGCCACCAATCAGCCCCAGAGTATCGGCGATTTCCGTGACGGCAAGGATCAGCCCATCGATCTGACCGGCATGGTCCTGAGCGGTGCCCACCGTGACTCCGACAGCATCGCCAGCGGTGCGGCCAATGACAGCGGTCAGCTGACCCTTGGCGCCTGGTCGGCGGCGGTGTTCGTCAAGCCGCAGAGCGGTGCCCAGGGCGCGGGGCTGCCGGTGAGCAAGAAGACGGATCTGAGCACCTTGCCTCCCTTCGGTGACACCGAGGTGTTCGTGCGCGGTTTCCTGAATCAGTGGGATCCGGTCAACAAGATGAACTTCAGTGGCAATTTCACCTATGAGTTCACCACCGAGGTGACGGCGGATCAGCTGGGGTCGACCCAGGTGAAGATCGCTGGCAACGAGTGGAGCGGCCCCGTCAATTACGGCAAGTGCAGCGATACCGACCAGCTTGCGACCGGCCAGGTCAATACGCTCTGTGCCAATGGCGGGGATCTGCCGTTCAACGTGGAGAAGGCTGGCACCTACAAGTTTGTCTTCACCGCCATGAACAAGGACAAGCCCACCCTGAGTGTCAGCTACACCGAACCGGCGCAGAGCTGCAAGGTGCTGGATACCGTCGCGGGCAATCCGCTCGGCTTCCCGCTCTATGTGCGCGGCAGTCTGAGCGACTGGAACGCCCAGCCGGCCTACCAGCTGAGCTACAAGGGGATGGAAGGTAACCTCGCCATCTATCAGGCCGCCTTCAACTACGCGGGCAGCTTTGACTTCAAGTTTGCCAACGACGATGGCAACTGGAGCAAGCAGTTCTTCGTGAAGGATGCCGGTGGCACCCTGATCGCACTGGAGCCCGAGCAGGTTTACCCGCTCCAGCACGGCGACGGTGGCATGGGCAACAACAGCATCACGCTGGAACAGGGTCTGTGGAGCTTCCTGGTGAAGGTTGACCCGACCCAGACTTCCGGCGAGGTGGGCAGCGTCATCATCCAGGAGTGCAGCGCCAAGTAAGTCTTTCCCATCGAGCCCGGGGCTGGCTCGGCAGCCCCGGGTTGAATTCCGCCTCGCCAAGGGCGGGATAACACCGAGAGAGTAAGCAAAGCGCGACTGCCGACCGGCAGCCGCGCTTTTTCTTTGCTCGTGGGCGAGGCAATAAAAAAGCCGCCCCGTTGGAGCGGCTGTTGGTTGTTCAGTTTACGGCCGGCCTAGCGTTTTCGCAGCAGGCGCAGGGCGTTGGCGGTGACCAGGGCGGTGGCGCCGGTGTCGGCCAGCACCGCAATCCACAGGCCGGTGATGCCGAGCAGGCTGGTGACCAGGAAGATGGCCTTGAGCCCCAGCGCCAGCGCGATGTTCTGGTGGATGTTGGCCAGTGCCGCGCGGGAGAGCCGGATCATGGCGGCGACCCCGCCGAGCTGGTTGTGGGTCAGCGCCGCATCGGCGGTCTCCAGCGCCACGTCGGTGCCGCCTCCCATGGCGATGCCGATGCTGGCCCGCTTCATGGCCGGTGCATCGTTGATGCCGTCGCCGATCATCGCGACCTTCTGGCTGAGGCCGAGCTTGGCGATTTCATCGACCTTGCCCTCCGGCAGCAGGCCGGCGCGCCAGCCCATGCCGAGCTCGCCGGCGATCGCCTCGGCGGCGCGGGGGTTGTCGCCGGTCAGCATGATGCTCTGCAGGCCGAGCTGGTTGAGCTCCTGCAGCGCCGCAGCCGCCTCGGGGCGGATCTGGTCGCGCAGGGCCAGCAGGGCGGCCGGGGCGGCGTTGGGCTGACCGAGCACCACCACTGTCTTGCCTTGCTGCTCCAGGGTGGCGACCCGGGCCAGCATCGCCGCATCCAGGGTGGCGACCCGGCTCGGTGCCAGCAGCTGCCAGAGGACTCCGTCGATGCGACCCTCTACCCCCATGCCGGGCAGGGCGCGCAGCTCCTGGGCCGCGGCGAGGCTGAGGCCCCGTTCGCTGGCCGCCGTCACCACGGCGCGGGCCAGCGGGTGGTGGGAGCCCTGCTCGATGGCCGCCGCCAGCGCCAGCAGGTCGGCCTCTGGCTGGCCATTGAGGCTCACCAGTTCGGTCAGCTGCGGCTTGCCCAGGGTCAGGGTGCCGGTCTTGTCAAAGGCCACGGTATCGATGTGGGCGAGGCGCTCCAGCGCGGCGCCCCCCTTGATGAGGGCACCCTGCCGGGTGGCTGCCGCCAGTGCCGAGGTGACCGCCGCCGGGGTGGAGATGACCAGGGCGCAGGGGCAACCGATCAGCAGCAGCGCCAGCCCGCGATAGACCCACTCGTCCCAGATCTGGCCGAAGGCGAGCGGCGGTACCAGCACCACCAGCAGGGCGACCAGCATCATGGCCGGGGTATACCAGCGACTGAAGCGATCGATGAAACGCTCGATGGGGGCGCGCTGGGTCTCGGCCTCCTCGATGAGGTGCAGGATGCGGTCGATGGCGTTGTTGCCGGGCTCTGATACCACCTCAAGGCGCAGCACCCGATCCGCCGCCAGACTGCCGGCGGGGACCTTGTCACCCCGGCGGCGCTCCACCGGGATGGATTCGCCGGTCAGGGCGCTCTCGTCAAAGGCGCCGAGGGGGTCGAGCAGGCGGGCATCGGCGGCCAGGCGGGCACCCGGGGCGATTTCGATGATGTCACCGGGGCGCAGCTGGTCGGCAGCGACTTCTTCCCGTACCTCGCCCTCGGCAGTGGTGCGGATGCGCAGCGCCTTGTCGGGCACCAGCGCCATCAGGGCGGTGACCCCGGCGCGGGCGCGGCCGGCGGCGTAGGCCTCCAGATGTTCCCCCAGCATGAACAGCAGCAGCACCATGGCCGCTTCGGCGGTTTCACCGAGGAACAGGGCCCCCACGGCGGCGACCGTCATCAGGGTCTCGATGGCGAAGGGGGAGCCGCTCTTGGTCAGCGCCCACGCCTTGCGGGAGATGGGCCACAGCCCCCAGAGGGTGGCCAGGGTAAAGAGCGGCTGACCGAGCTGGTTCGGCAGCAGGGCCGCCATCCCCATCAATCCGGCGAGCGACAGGGGCTGCCAATACTTGGTGAGCAGGTTGTTGACCCTCTGCATCTGCGGGCTGCGGCCTGGTTCGCTGCGAGCCGTGTTCTGAGCTCCCCCTTTGAGCTGGAAGCCGGCGGCCAGCACGGCGGCGGTGACGGGATCGGGGGAGAGGCCGGGGGCCAGATCCACCACCAGCTTCTCGGTGGCAAACAGCACCCGAGCCTGTTGTACGCCCTCCACCCGGCTGACGGCGGTCTCTATCTTGCGTGCACAGCTGGGACAATCCATGCCCAGCACCTGCCAGCTATGGCGGCGGCTGTTCTGCTCGGGGGTAGCCAGCGGCGGCTCGGTCGCGGCGGCCGTGTGGGCGTGCCCCTGCTCATGATGATCGTGATCGTGGTCGTGGGCTGTGTCGGTGGTGCAAGCGCCTCTGGGGGGCTCTTCATCTCCCGGGCCGTCTGCGCCACTTTGCCCCTGATGATCGTGGCGGGTCGGGTTGGCGACACCACTGGCCTGTGTCGCGTTGTCGCAGCAGTGGCTGGTGTGGCTGTGCCCGGCCTGTGGGGTGGCGGCCTTGCTGACGGCCTTGATGGGGGCAGCGGCGTGTTGATGGCTGCAGCAGGATTTGCTCATGATGCGTTCCTCTTGAGGGATCCCGCCCCTGCGGGATCCTGGATGACAGAGCCGAGTGTAAACCTTGGTGTAAAGTCCAAGGTCAAGTCCTCTTCTTCTCTTTGTCCGGGGCCATGACAGTGGCCGCTGATCTGCCTCTGGAGCAGGAGGGATGCAAAGGGATGCCAAATCCCTTTCATTAGCGGGTGTTTGTCATCCCGTGGCGGGCCTATACTGGGGACCCTGGATCCCACATCAATCATCAAGGACCTAACATGAGCAATACCGTCACCCTGCAAGGCAACCCCGTCTCCGTCTCCGGCCACTTCCCCGTTGCCGGTGAGCAGGCCAAGCCCTTCTCCCTGGTTGCTGGCGATCTGTCCGATGCGACCCTGGCGACCTTCGCCGGCAAGCGCAAGATCCTGAACATCTTCCCGAGCGTCGACACCCCGACCTGCGCCACTTCCGTGCGCAAGTTCAACGAGCAGGCAAGCGCCCTGAACAACACCGTCGTGCTGTGCATCTCTGCCGACCTGCCGTTCGCCCAGGCCCGTTTCTGCGGCGCCGAGGGTCTGGACAAGGTGGTGAACCTCTCCACCCTGCGTGGTGTCTCCTTCCTGCAGGACTACGGCGTGGCCTTCTCCTCCGGCCCGCTGGTGGGTCTGGCTGCCCGTGCCATCGTGGTACTGGATGAGCACGACAAGGTGCTGCACAGCGAGCTGGTGGCCGAAGTCGCCGACGAGCCGAACTACGCCGCCGCCCTGGCCGTTCTGTAAGTCGCGCCACAGGCTGATTGCCTGACGGCCTGCCCCGTTCACACGGGGCAGGCCGTTTTTATTGCGCTCCCGAACCTTTTACTTATGGGGTGGGTCTGGCTAGACTTCGCCTCCACATCCTCGTTCAGCCTGTATCTGCGATCCCCATGACGTTTGACGAACTCGCCCTTGACCCCGCCCTGTTGCCCCTGCTGCCCGCCGCGCTGGAAAAACCGACCCCCATTCAGCAGCTAGCCATTCCTGCAGCCTTGTCAGGACGGGATCTGCTTGCCCTGGCCAGGACCGGCAGTGGCAAGACCCTGGCATTCGGCCTGCCGCTGCTGCAGAGGCTGGACGCAGCCAGTGACCGGGTACAGGGATTGGTACTGGTCCCCACCCGGGAGCTGGCAAGCCAGGTGAGCGCCGCCCTGCAGGAGATTGCCGACGGGTTGGGGGTGCGCCTTCTGACCCTGTGTGGCGGGGTGGCCCAGGAGTGGCAGGAGCGGGAACTGGCTCTTGGCCCCCAACTGCTGGTGGCGACCCCCGGACGGTTACGGGACTTGCTGGCCCAGCAGACGCTGGGACTGGGTGCCCTGCGCATGCTGGTGCTGGATGAGGCGGATCGCCTGCTGGAGATGGGGTTCTGGCCCGATATCCAGTGGCTGATGAAGGCAATGCCGGAGGCGCGGCAGCAGATGCTCTTCTCCGCCACCTTGCCGGTCGAGCTGGAGAGCCTGGCCTCGGGCCTGCTGCAGGATCCGGTGCGCATCGAGGCCGAGCCGCTCAACAGCCTGGTGAGCGACATCGAGGAGCGGCTCTATCTGGTCAACAGGAGCAGCAAGGTGCCTGCGCTGATCGCCCTGCTGGAGGCCGGAGAGTGGCCCCAGGTGCTGGTCTTCATCAGTGCCAGGGACGACGCGGACGGGGTGGCCAAGAAACTCGCCAGGGCTGGCATGACGGTGGCAGCCCTGCACGGAAACAAGGATCAGGCCGTGCGGGAGCAGGCGCTGGCGGATTTCAAGGAGGGCAGGGTGCGGGTGCTGGTGGCCACGGACCTGATGGCGCGCGGTATCCACGTGGAGGCATTGCCCGTGGTGATCAATCTGGATCTGCCGGACCATGCGCCCGTCTACGTGCATCGTATCGGTCGTACCGCCCGTGCCGGACAGAGCGGTCTGGCCATCTCCCTTACCTGTCACGGGGATGGGGAGGCGCTCGAGGGGATCCGGGCCCTGACCGGTCGGCCCCTGCCCCTGGCGGCGCTGGCAGGTTTTCCGGTGACCGACAAACCCGCCAGCGGGGAGAGCAAACGGGCGCCAAGAGACAAGCAGGCGAACCGTCGCACCCAGGGCAAGCGCAGCATCAAGCAGTTCAAGGGCAAATCCTGAGACGGACTTCTTGCCCCCGGCGGGAGCCTGTCGTCGTGAAGGAGAGGAGAGATCGGCAGCGCGCCCGGGGGCGCGCCAAACTACACGGCAAGGGGGTCAGTCGTGGAACTGGTTGATCAGGCGGGAGAGGTTTTGCAGCCGCTCCACCAGCAGGGTGATGCCATCAAGGGCCTGACGGCTGTTGTCCGCGGTGTGGCTCGCCAGTTGGTGGATCTGGTGGATCCCCTGATCCAGGGTGCTGGTGACATCCGCCTGCTGGCTCACCGCCTGGGCTATCTCGTCGCTGGTGTGGGTCACCCGGGCCAGCATCCGGTTGATCTGGTCGAGCACCTCGGCGGTGGCCCCCATGTGCTGCTGGCAGAGCACTGATGTCTGGGCCCCCTGCTCCATGCCATCGGACAGTTGCCGGGTGCTCTGTTGCAGCGCCCCTATCATGTCGCTTATCTCGCCGGTGGAGCTGCGGGTTTTCTGGGCCAGGGCCCGTATCTCGTCGGCCACCACCGCAAAGCCGCGCCCCTGTTCACCGGCCCGTGCCGCCTCGATGGCCGCATTGAGGGAGAGCAGGTTGGTCTGATCCGCAATCTGCCCGATCACCTCCAGAATGCCGTTGATCTTCTGGCTGTCCTGGGTCAGGCGCGCCAGCACGCCCTGGCTGGCGTCCAGCTCCTGATGAAGCCTGTCGACCGAATCCCGGGTTGTGGCCAGCGCCTGCTGGCCACTGGCGGACACCTGCTGGACCTCGCCCACCAGCGCATTGGCCTGGTGGGCATTGTCAGCCACATCGCGGATGGACTGGCTCATCTGGGTGATGGCCGCCGCCAGTTGCTCGCTCTGGGCCCGCTGCTGTTGCAGGTGAGTGTCTATGGTCTGGATATGCCCCCTGTCATCCTCCGCCGCCTGCAGGATCTGCTGGTTGGTGTCCGCGCTGCGACCCACCACGGCGCGCAGCTCCGCCTTCTTCATGCGCAGCAGCAGTTCAAGGGCGGCCAGGCTGTCCTGACGCCTGGCATAGAGTACCTGGCAAAGGGCGCTGCCCTGCTCCTCGCCCGCCGTGGCCAGCAGCCTGGCCAGCCGCCGTTGCAGATGCCAGCCATGCCCCATCTGGGCCAGCAAGCAGAGCAGGGTGATGACTCCCCACCCCGGCTGGCCGGTGACCAGACTGGCCCCCATGCCGAGCAGGGCGGTGCCAGAGAGCAGCAGACACAGCTGCCCCGGCTCCAGGGTCAGCCGGGTCAGCCAGGGCAGTGCCTTGCCGTCACGGATCCGGGCATAGAGCTGCTCTGCCCAGGCGATGTCGTGATCCTGGGGACGGGTGCGGACAGACTGGTATTCGATGATCTGCTGCTGATCGTTGAGGATCGGCGTGACGTAGGCGTTGACCCAGTAGAACTGACCACTCTTGGCGCGGTTCTTTACCAGCCCCATCCAGCTCTTGCCTTGTTGCAGGCGGCGCCACATGTCGGCGAACGCGGCCTTGGGCATGTCGGGGTGGCGGACCAGATTGTGGGGCTCCCCTTCCATTTCGGTCGCGCTGTAGCCCGCCACATCGCAAAAGTGCTGGTTGGCATAAGTGATGTGACTGGCGGGATCCGTGGTCGAGATCAGTGAGATGTGATCGGGGAAACGGATCTCCCCTTCGTGCCGGGTTGTGGTCATGTGCGCATCCTGAATGAGCCAAGTAACTGATAAAGTTATTTTTTATTTTTGTGATTGTTACGGCGTCATTGTAGATGCGGACTGTTACACCACCTTGGCTTGGGTCAATAAATCAACACGGGAAAGGCTGAAAAAAGTCGTAGATGGCGGCTCAGCCGCGGGGAGTGAAGTCGTGGATCTCCCCCGTCCTCGGCTTGAAGCGGGGGGCATTGTCTTCTGCGCTGGCGACCCAGGCCATGGCCTGGCAGAAACTCTCCTGCTTGGCGAAGGCATCCCGGGCCTGATCGATGGCTCGTTCGGCATTGCGCCGCTCCATCTTGCTGGCCTTGCGGTCGCTGAACTGCTTCTGCTGGCTCAACATCCATTCGAGGAAGGCCTGGCGGCATTCGGTTTCATCGGCGGCCTTGGCGGGAAGGGCAACAAACAGGGCAATCAGGAGCAGAGCACGCATGGCAGGATCGGATCACGGGGTTGATGAATGAAAAGAGGCGGCATTTTATGCCGGGAACTTGAACAGGAACAGTGCCAGGAGGGGTCAGATGTCCCGACCCCTCCCCGGACTCAGTGTTTGACGAGGTAGAGCTGACGGCTGTAGGCCACGTCTTCCGGGTTGTTGATGGGATACCCCTTGAGCCAGGGCTTGATGAGCCGGGCATTGGTGTACTGGTAGATGGGGGCGATGGGGGCCTCCTTCTGCAAGATGGCCTCGGCCTCATCAAACAGGCGGGCCCGCTCTGCGGGATCCTGACTGTTGGCCGCCTGCGCCAGCAGCTTGTCGTAAGCCGGGTTGGCGAACCGGGCCATGTTGCCGCTGTGGCCCGATCCCCAGAGCCCGAGGAAGGCGGAGGGGTCGTTGTAATCGGCGACCCAGGAAGAGCGGATCACCTCGAACTGGCCGCTTTGACGGCTGTCGAGATAGGTTTTCCACTCCTGGTTGGTGAGCTCGACCCGGGCCCCCAGCTTCTGTTTCCACAGGTTGGCGATGGCCAGCGCCATCTTCTTGTGAATTTCCGCCGTGTTGTAGAGCAGGGTCAGCTTGAGGGGATTGCTTGGGCCGTAGCCCGCTTCTTTCAGCAGGGCTCTGGCACGCTCGTCCAGCGCCTGCTGGCTGCTGGTGGAGAGCAGATTGGGCTTGGGGTCGAAGCCGGCGGTCACGTCCGGGGTGAAGTGGTAGGCCGGTTTCTCCCCGGTGCCCAGCACCTTGTCGGCAATCAGGCCCCTGTCGATGGTGTAGGAGAGCGCCTGGCGCACCCGCACATCATTGAGGGGCGGGCGCTGGGTGTTGAAGGCGTAGTAGTAGGTGCCGAGCTGTTCCGGGGTATAGACCTCCCCCGGGATCTGGGCCATCAGGCTCTGGTACTGCTCCTTGGGGAAGGATTCGGTGATGTGCAGATCCCCGGCCAGATAGCGGTGGGTGGCCGCGCTCTCCTGGTTGATGGGCACGAAGGTGACGCGGGTCAGTACCGTGTGGGCGCGATCCCAGTAGTAGGGATTGGGCGTCAGCTCCAGTTTCTCGTTCACCACCCGGTGACTCAACACGAAGGCGCCGTTGCCCACCAGCTTGCCGGGCTGGGTCCACTGGTTGCCATATTGCTCCATGCTGGCCTGGTGCAGGGGCGACAGGCTGGGGTGGGTCAGCAGGCTCAGGAAATAGGGCACCGGCTGGGAGAGGGTCACCTTCAGGGTATGGTCATCGACGGCCTCCACCCCGAGCGCATCGGGGGCCAGCCTGCCTGCCACTATGTCGTCCACCTTGTCGAAGCGAGCGAGCTGGGCGAACCAGGCGAAAGTGGCGGCTTCTCTGGGGTCAACCAGCTTGCGCCAACCATAGACGAAGTCGGCGGCGCGCACGGGGTCGCCGTTGGACCAGCGGGCATCCTGCCTCAGATGGAATGTGAACTGCCGGTTGTCCTTGTTCTCCCAGCTCGCGGCCACCCCGGGCAGCACCTTGCCGTCCGGCCCCTGGGTCAGCAGCCCCTCGTAAAGGTCTCTGAGGACCTGCAGCTCCGGCAGTCCCACCAGCTTGAGAGGGCTCAGGCTCGCCGGTTCATCCTTGAGATGACGGACGACGGCCTGTTCGGCGGCGAGTGGGGTACCGGGCGGCACATCGGCGGCCTGGACGCAGGCACAGCCCAGCAGGACCAGCAGGGGGCTCCATCCTTTCATGGTGAATCCTTCAAAATGTGTGAAGCGGGGAGAAAACTCGGCGAGAATGCATCGCCGGCAGATGGGAAATCATGATATCCCCTTTGCTGGTCAGACCGCCAGCATGAGTCCCATGATATCCGATGCGGCTGTCAACGAGGGGGCGCCGTGAGCGCCAGGAAAAGGAGAGAGTGATGAGAGCATGGATCTTGTTGGCCTGCGTGCTGAGCCAGGGCGCCTGGGCGTTGTCCCCGTGCGAGAAGAGCAGCTCGGTGGGAAGCTGGTGCGAAGTGAACATAGAGGCGCTGCACCCCACCCAGGGCGGCGTCGGTCAGTTGCAGGTGGATACCACAGCCCGGGAGCTGGCGGACAAGAGCGAGAAGCAGCTCGACAAGCTGATGAAAAAGAAAGAGATCCCCATCGTCATCGCGCCGGATGGGGGTTACTGGCTGGTGGACAGGCA
Organism: Aeromonas sp. QDB18; assembly: GCF_027705325.1. Taxonomy (NCBI): domain Bacteria; kingdom Pseudomonadati; phylum Pseudomonadota; class Gammaproteobacteria; order Aeromonadales; family Aeromonadaceae; genus Aeromonas; species Aeromonas sp. QDB18. Next base: position 4,691 of record NZ_JAPDBQ010000037.1, on the reverse strand, counting down.
CCACCTGACCAAGGCGCTGTGGCAGCAGGGGGTGAAGCAGGTCAGGGTCAAGGTGATTGCACGGTTGCAGGACAGGGCCAATTTCTGGAGCCAGATGCAGAACAACCACTGGGCCTGGCTCAAGGATGAACGGGGTCAACCCCTGACTCCCGAGCAGTTGCCCGGCCATATCGGTGAATTGCCGGATTACCCCTACCGCACCCTGGCGGGGCTGTTGCAGGATGCGGGCTACTTCAGCAAGAAGGATCAGGTCTACTTCGTCGAGTTTGCCTGGGCCAGCTGGCTCGGCCAGCAGATGGCCTGGCAGCCGATCGATGAGGTCAACCTTGCAGATCGCCTCGCCGAAGCCAAACGGCTGGCGTGCAGCAGCAAGGCGTCGGATCTGCCTGGTTACCCCGGCAAGCAGTGTCGCGTCAATCAGCCCAGAACAGCGGGTTGAGGGATCCTGCACAAAGGGTCTGGTTGATATTTGTTCTCGATTGGCCATGATACAAACTCCACTCGTGTCGGCAAAGGAGAGGAACATGGAACATCAGAACTGGCAACGCTACATGCTGGAGGCGGAGAACGCCCTTGGCATGGGGGCTCTGGGCACGGCGATCTGCCTCTATCAGCAGGCCCTGGGGGAAGTGTATGAGCTGGCCTCCGGGGATCTGGACGAACTGGCCAGCATGCGGGTCGCCACCTGTCACCGCATGGCCGATTTCTGGCGTGCCATGGAAGAGCCCGCCTATGAACTGCGCTACCTCAAGCTCGCCTCCGAGCTGGTCACCGCCCTGGTGCCCCAGTGCCCCAACCGGGCGTGCGAATCCCTCATCAGTGAGCTGGGCTGCTGCCGCGCCGCCCTGCTCTCCTTCTTGAAGCGCCACCCCAATCCGGAGATTGCCCGGCTTATCCAGGTGCAGGACAGGGTTCAGGGCTGCGAGCTGATAGGCCGGTTCCGTCTCAACTGAGTTCAGCGCCGTTTTTGCAGCTTGCTGGCGATGCGGCTTTGCGCCTCTTCCCCTTGGAGGGCCTGGGCGAAGGCGCGCGCTTCCAGGTCGATGACGAAATGCACCGCCTGTTTGAGCTCCTGCTTGAGCAGCGCCTTGCTCTTCTGGAGCGCCATCGGCGGCTTGGCCGCCAGTTTCAGTCCCTGCTCCCGAGCGAAGGGGAGCAGGTCCGCCGGGGCCAGCACCCGGTTGGCGAGCCCGAGACGCAGCGCCTCTTCCCCATCGATGGCCTCTGCCAGCAGCAACAGCTCCGCCGCCTTGAGGTGACCGACGGCGCGTGGCAGCAGCAGGCTGGCGGCAAACTCCGGCACCAGTCCCAGCTCGACGAAAGGCAGTTGCAGCCGGGCGTTGTCACCCAGATAGACCAGGTCGCAGTGCAGCAGCAGGGTAGTGCCGATGCCGACTGCCGGGCCGCCCACGGCGGCGATCACCGGTTTGGGGAAGTCGGCCAGGGTGTGCAGAAATTGCAGGATGGGGTCGTCCGGCTCAAGGGCGTGCTTGCCAACAAAGTCGGCCAGATCGTTGCCGGCGGTGAAGCACTCCGCCTGGCCCTGCAACAGCAGCACATGGACCTCTTCGTCCCGGGCGGCCTGGCGCAGTGCGTCGGTCAGCGCCAGATACGTTTCCGTGTTGAGGGCATTGCGCTTTTCCGGTCGATTGAAGGTCAGGGTGAGCAAGCCGTCCTGCTGTTCGGCCAGAATTGTGAGGGCCATGTCTGAATCCTTGTTGTCGGGGGCTGTCAAAAGCTTGCCACAGGGGTAAGCTTTGTCTCGTTTAACAACATCATAAAAGGATTTCAACCATGTTTAAACGTGCGTTTTATTCCACCATGGCACTGCTTCTGGCCGCCCCGGCCCTGGCCAAGGTCGACGCGGTCGATGGTTATGTGCGCCTGCTGCCCCCTGGCTCGCCGAACACGGCGGCGTTCATGGTGCTCAGGAACGATGGGGACAAACCGGTGAAACTGGTGGCGGGAGCGTCCCCTGAGGCGGGCCGTGTCGAGCTGCACACCCATTTGCACGAGAACGGCGTCATGAAGATGCGCCAGGTGGAGAGCATCGAGATCCCGGCCAAGGGGGAGGCCGTGCTCAAGCCCGGCAGCCTGCACATCATGTTGTTCGACATCCATACCCTGTCCCAGGGCACGCCCTTCCCGCTGACCCTGACCCTGGACGATGGGCAGACGCTGTCACTGAGCCTGCCCGTGAAGCCGGTCGAACCCATGAAAGGGATGAAGCACTGACATTTATGGACGCTTGTTCAGCTTTTTACTCTAGGTATTCCTTGCCCAGCGGGTAAAATGATGGCCTTTCCAGTCCAAAATGGAGCGAAGTGATGAAGAAGACCCTGATTGCCGGCACTGTGATGGCTCTGCTCAGCCATGGGGCCATGGCCGCCAATGACTGGCGTTTTGCGGCGGGTGCCGATCTGTGGAATGCCCAGGGAAGTGGCCAGGTCAGCAGCGTGGGTGCCGATGGCAGCTACGACGAGAACTACAACTGGAGCGGCTACCTGCAACTGGAGCACGGCATCCTGCTGCTGCCCAACGCCAAGTTCGAAATGTCCGACTTCAGCAGCAGCGGCGGCAGCTTCAACAACGATCTGCTGGCTTACGACCTGAGCCTCTACTATCGCCTGTTCAACAACGATCTGTTCCAGATCGATCTGGGTCTGACCGGTCGTCGCTACGACGGTGATTTCAACACCCAGCACTACTCCTATGACAAGGATGTGCTGATGGCCTACACCGGCGCCGAAGTGCGCATCCCGGGGACCGGCTTTGCCGCCTTCGGTGATGCCCGCGTGCAGGATGCCGACAACTACGACTACCGTCTGGGCGGCTCCTACAAGTTCTCTTCCGTGCCGCTCAAGATCCGCGCCGGCTGGCGTGAGGCCGAGATGGACTTCGATCGTGTCGATCAGACCATCGACGGCTGGTTCATCGGTGGTGAATTCACCTTCTGATCTCCCTGAGGAGCACACATGGGCCACATCATAGTGACTGGCGCGGGGTCCGGACTGGGCCGCGCCCTGACCATAGGGCTGGTTGAACGCGGCCATCAGGTTTCCATGATGGGTCGCCGTTACCAGAAACTGCAGGAGCAGGAAGAGCTGCTCGGCAAGGCGGTGATCGGCATTGCCGCCGATCTCGCACACCACGAAGAGGTGGATGTCGCCTTTGCCGCTGCGGTGGAGTGGTGCGGCCTGCCCGACATGGTGATCCACTGTGCCGGTGTCGGCGAGTTCGGCCCGGTGGGTGTCTACACCGCCGAGCAGATCCGCCGGGTGGTGGAGAGCAATCTCATCTCCACCATACTGGTGGCCCAGCAGACGGTGCGCCTCATCGGCGACAAGGGCGGCGTGCTGGCGAATGTGCTCTCCTCCGCCGCCCAGACCGGCAAGGCCAACGAGAGCCTCTATTGCGCCTCCAAATGGGGCATGCGCGGCTTTCTCGAATCCTTGCGGGCCGAGCTGAAGAGTGCTCCCCTGCGACTGGTGAACCTCTATCCGAGCGGGATCCGCAGCGAGTTCTGGGAGAATTCGGATCACGTGGATTCGAGTGGTTTCATGACGCCGGAAGACGCGGCAGCCTACATGCTGGATGCGCTGGCCGCGAGAAGCAGCTGCCATGTGACCGATCTCTTTATCGGTCGCAATAGTTGAGATAGTGGGCTCCGGCCCTTGCCGCCCAGCAGAGCAGAAACAAAAGGCGCGCCATTTGGCGCGCTTTTTCATTGATGTGCAGTGCTAAATTATCTGCTTGCCTGCCTCTCTTTACGCCGGGCCATCATGGATGTGAAGGCGGGTAAATTCAGTGCCGACATGGCATGAATGATTGATGATGCATGTCGGCACATATTATTTCCGAGTCGCATATTCCCGCAGGAAGGATGGAATCACCTGTTTTGGCTTCTTGCCAAGGGTCAGCAGCCATTCAAAATCCGGGTCGATGATGCCATGCCGACACGCCAACTCTTCCAACAAGGCAAGCCAGAGGTGGGCCGTCACCTCGGCATCCGCCAGGGCACGGTGAAACACCCCGTCATTGGGCAGGCTCCGGTATTGCACCAGGGTACCCAGCTTGTGATCCGGGGCATCGGGAAACAGGCGCCTTGATAGCAGCAGGGAACAGGCGAACTGGCCGCGGTATTGCGCCGGCAATCGCTCTATTTCCGCATCCAGAAAGCGCTTGTCGAAGGAGGCGTTGTGGGCGACCAGATTGTCATCACCGATAAAGTCGACGAAATCCGCCATCACCTCGTTACAGGGGGGAGCCTGTTTCAGCATGGCATTGCTGATCCCGGTATATTGCTCGATGAAGCTGCTCACGTTGAAGCCCGGATTCATCAATGCCGAGAAACGCTCACTGATATAACCATCCTTGATTCTGACGGCACCGATCTCGATGGCTCTATCCCCTTGTCCGGGTGAAAGCCCTGTGGTCTCGAAGTCGAGCACGACAACGGTATTGGCTGAGGCGATGGACATAACTTATCGGGCAAGCTGGGTAAAGAGCGCCAGTCTAGGAAATCAGCCGTGCCGTGTACAGGGCAATGCAGTTATCTCATTGGTTCACGCTGGAGACGCATTTTTGTACATCATGGCTGAGAGCCATATAAAAAGGTTCATCGCGGCTTTCCGGGGAAGGCCGCCTTGATTTTCAGAAAAAAGTATTCTGAGTCCCTAAATCCATACCTG
>NZ_JAPDBQ010000036.1:0-29882 GCF_027705325.1 Aeromonas sp. QDB18 | reverse complement strand
GGAGAAGGATTCGAACCTTCGAAGGCAGAGCCGTCAGATTTACAGTCTGATCCCTTTGGCCGCTCGGGAACCCCTCCCCAAGTGCGAGGCCGCATACTACCAGATCCGGCAAGGTTGTGAACCCCTTGGCCGCATTCTGACGACAAAAAAGTGTCAAGTGGTCATTTTTTGATATGTTTCGCTCAAAATTCACACTTTTCAATGACTTTTATGTCGCTGCCGAAACGGCGAGGGGGCGTAGGGGGGCTGGCAGCCAGGAGCCCCGGGACTCCTGGCGGATCATGGGGAGCGGGCGCTCGCTCAGGCGTCGGCGGGGCGGGCCTGCTGGCAACCCTGCACCGCATGGGCGATGAGTTCGAGGGCGCTCTGCTCGCAGGGGGGCAGCACCTCGTCGCAATTCGCGATCGGGGTGACGCGATCTCCCCATTTGATGAGGGCGGCGCCCCAGGTCAGCCCGGCCCCGAAGGCGGCGGTCAGCAGGTAGCTGTTCGGCTTGACCCGACCCTGCTCCAGCGCCTCGCACAGGGCGATGGGCACGGTGGCGGCGGAGGTGTTGCCGTACTGCTCTATGTTGACCATCACCTTCTCCATGGGGGCGTTCATCCGCTTGGCCAGGGTCTCGATGATGCGCACGTTCGCCTGGTGCGGCACGATGAGGTCGATCTGCTCGGGGGCGATGCCCGCCTGGGCCAGTACGGTGCTGGTGGCTTCACCCATGCCGCGCACGGCGCGCTTGAAGATCTCCTGCCCCTCGAAGTTGAAGGTGAAGAGGCCGTCAATGTCGGCGAAACGCACCCGATCCGTACCGAAATTCGGCACGTGCAGTATCTCCCGCGCTTCGCTGTCACAACCGAGCTTGCTGGCAATCAGGCCGCTCTCCTGCTCGCTCGCCTCGATGATGACGGCGCCGGCGCCATCCCCGAACAGCACGGCGGTGTCGCGCTTGGCCCAGTCCAGCAACTGGGTTAGCCGCTCGGCACCGATCACCAGCACCCTTTGCATCATGCCGGTCTGCACCAGGGAGGTGGCGACCGAGAGGGCATAGACGAAGCCGGTGCAGGCGGCGTTGAGGTCGAACACCGCTGCCTTGTGGGCGCCGAGGGCCTGCTGCACGGCGGAGGCACCATTGGGGACCAGCGTGCCCGGGGTGGCGGTCGCGAGGATGATGCCATCGAGGGCGGCGGCGTCCAGACCTGCGCACGCCAGGGCGCGACGGGCGGCCAGGGTGGCGAGCGCCTGGGTGCTGACATGGGAGACCCGGCGGGCCTTGATACCGGTGCGCGGGTAGATCCACTCGTCCGAGGTATCCATGATGGTGCCGAGGTCATCGTTGGTCAGCGAGGCGGGGGGCAGGCATTTTCCCCACCCGGTGATAGTGGCGTATGTCATCTTGTCGTCGCTTATCGTGATGGCCGCCCTGGGGCGGAAAGTGGCGAAATTATGCCGCACGGGGCGTTCACTGTCATCCTGCGGTCCCCCCAGTGTAAGGGGAGTGGCGGGAGCAAGACCGTGATTTTGCTTAAATTTCCGCTTCTCCTTGCCGTAAGATGAAGGCCCGATCCCGGCGACCCCTTCCCGAGGTGACTCCTGTGCACAAAGCGAATCTCAATCTCTTGCCCACCCTCAAGGTGCTGCTGGAGACCCGCAACATCAGCCGGGCGGCGGAGCTGCTGAACCTGAGCCAGCCCTCCATCAGCAAGCAGCTCGGCCAGCTTCGCAGCGAGTTTGGCGACGAGCTGCTGGTGCGGGAAGGGCAGCGCTGGCTGCTGACCCCGCGGGCCGAGGCCCTGGCGGCCCAGCTTGCCGATTCCCTCGGTGCCCTGGAGCGGCTCTACGAGGCGCCGGAATTTGCCCCCGAGCGCTGCGAGCGGGTGTTTCGGCTCGCCTCCTCCGACTACGTGGCCCAGCACATCCTGCCGGACATCTGTGCGGCCCTGGCGAGGGCCGCCCCCCGGGCGGCGCTGGAGTACAGCCTGTGGGACAAGCGCCAGTTGCCCCAGCTCTGGCAATCGGAGCTGGACATGGTCTCCACCATCACGGAACTGGTGCCGGACCAGATCCGTGGCCTGCATCAGGGGGAGGACAGGCTGGTGGTGCTGATGGGGCGCCATCACCCGCTCTCTGGCATGGCGCCCAGTCTGGAGGATTACCTCGCCTGGCCTCACCTGCAGGTGAGCGGGGGCGGGGACAAGGACAGCCCGGTGGAGCAGGTGCTGGCCCCCCGCGGGCTCTCCCGCCGCTGGTTTGCCCGGGTGCCCTTCTTCCAGGCAGCGGTGGAGGTGCTGCTGCGCACAGACTGTCTGATGACCACCCCGGCCCATATCGCCTGGCAGCTCTCCCGGGAACATGCCCTGAGTTTTTGCGATCTCCCCTTCGCCACCCGGGTCCAGCAGTATCATCTGCTGTGGCACCAGCGCCACCACCTGGATCCGGCTCACCGCTGGTTCCGCGAGCTGGCCTATCCCTTCCTGCGGGATCACCTGCAATTCACCCTGGGGGAGAGTCGCAAGCAGTTGGCCCGAGGGCCGCAGGTGAGCCGCTGATGGCAGCGGGTTGTGCCACTCTATAGCCACTGGCTATGGACTCTATTCTTAACTTTCACTTCTGGCATAGCGAGCCACCCCCTACCCTGATCCCGGGTGACAACAATCGACACGAAGGAAGAGAAGGTATGGAGCTGACGAGTTGGCTGGCGCTGGCCGCCATTTGCGTGATGGGGGCCATCAGCCCGGGGCCCAGCCTGGCACTGATCATCCGCAATACGGTGCAGGGAGGGCAGGGCCACGGGGTTGCCACGGCGCTGGGACATGGCCTGGGAGTCGGCATCTATGCGCTGATCACGGCCCTCGGCCTCGCCATCCTGATCACCCAGACCCCGCTGCTGTTCGATCTCATCCGCTACGGCGGCGCGGCGTTCCTCGCCTGGCTCGGGATCAAGGCGTTGCTGGCCAGGCCTGCAGGGGGTGAGGCAGGCAAGGAGGAGGGACATCCGCCACGGGGACGTCAGGGGGCGTTCGAGGGCTTTATGGTGGCCTTCTTGAACCCCCAGCTCGCCATCTTCTTTATCGCCCTGTTCAGCCAGTTCGTGCACGCCGACACCGGCTGGCGTGAGGGGGGCATCATGATGCTGACCGCAGGCGGCATCGATGCGCTCTGGTATGTGCTGGTGGCCCAGGTGCTCTCTCGCGGGCCCGTACTCGCCTGGCTCAAGGCCAAATCCACCGTGATCGACAAGGTGAGCGGCCTGGTGCTGCTGGGGCTGGCCCTCAAGGTCGTGATCTAGCTCCGCGTCGGGTGCCTGCGTAGTCGGCATTCTGTCAGGGCCGGGGAATAAGGGGGCCGCCAGATGTCCTTGTACCTGGTCAATCCTGCATTCTGCGGTGATCTTAAGCGGGATCAAGGCGGGGGGCGGGGAGTCTGGCTAGAGTGGCGGCCATTTGCAGCCCTTCGAACCGGACGTTATGCGCGATCAGAACCATCACAACCGCCTGGAGTTGCTGGCCCCGGCCAAGAACCTCGCCTATGGCATCGAGGCCATCAACCACGGCGCCGATGCCGTCTACATGGGGGGCCCCGCCTTCGGTGCCCGCAGCGCAGCGGGCAACAGCCTCGAGGACATCGAGGCCCTGGCCCGCCATGCTCACCGCTTCGGCGCCCAGGTCTTCGTCGCCTTCAATACCCTGCTGCACGACCACGAGCTGGAGCAGGCCTGGCGCCTGACCCACCAGATCTACCAGGCGGGCGCCGATGCGCTGATCGTGCAGGACATGGGGCTGCTGGCGCTCGATTTGCCCCCCATCGCGCTGCACGCCAGCACCCAGACCGACAACCGCACCCCGGAAAAGGTGAAGTTTCTGCAGGACGTGGGCTTCTCCCAGGTGGTGCTGGCCCGCGAGCTCTCCCTTGCGCAGATCCGCGAGATAAGCGCCGCCACCAGCGTGCAGCTGGAGTTCTTCATCCACGGCGCCCTGTGTGTCTCCTACAGCGGCCAGTGCAACATCAGCCACGCCCGCACCGGCCGCAGCGCGAATCGCGGCGAGTGCGCCCAGCTCTGTCGGCTGCCCTGTTCCCTGCAAACGCCAGGGGGGGAGGTGCTGGTGGAAAACAGCCACCTGCTCTCCTTGAAAGACATGGATCAGACCGACAACCTGGAGGCGCTGATCGCCGCAGGGATCCGCTCCTTCAAGATTGAAGGGCGCCTCAAGGGGCTCGACTACGTCAAGAACGTCACCGCCTGGTATCGCCAGAAGCTGGACACCATCCTGGCGAGCCGCCCCGATCTGGTGGCCGCTTCCGCCGGTCGTTGCAGCTACACCTTTACGCCGGATCCCAAGAAGAGTTTCAACCGGGGCAGCACCGACTACTTCCTCCATGGCCGACAGCCAGGCATCGACTCGCCGCGCAGCCCGAAATACGTCGGGGAGCCGCTCGGGCGCGTCACCAGCGTGACCCGCGATGGCATCGAGATCGACGGCCAGGCCGTTGCCCTCAACAACGGCGATGGCCTCGGCTTCTTCAAGCCGGGGGGCGAGCTGGTGGGGATGCGCCTCAATAAAGTGGAGGAGAAGGCACAGAGCAAGCGGTTACTCCTGTCGGAACCCATGCCCGGTCTCAAGGTGGGCACCGAGATCTTTCGCAACCACGATCAGGCCTTCAGCAAGCAGCTCGAAAAGGGGAGCGCGGATCGCCGCATCCGGGTCGATATGCGGTTATCGGAGTGCGACGAGGGACTGCGGCTCGAACTTGTGGACGAGCAGGGCATTGGCGCCGCCGTCACGCTCCCCTGCGACCAGCCGCCGGCCGACAACCCGGAACGGGCGCTGCAGCATGCCAGGGATCAGCTCGGCAAACTCGGCAACACCCTGTTTGTGGCTCGCCAGATTGAGTTGGCATTCACTCGCCCGCTATTTATTGCGGCTTCACAGCTTAACGGCTTGCGCCGGGAGGGGATCGCCGCCCTGGAGGCGGCCCGTCTGGCTGCCTACCGGCGACCCGAGCGGCGCATTCCCCTACGAGGCGCCGTTTATCCCCAGCATCGGCTCTCCTACCTCGGCAACGTGTTGAACAGCGCGGCGGAGCAGTTCTTTCGCGAACACGGGGTGGGGAGCATCGCCCCCGCGTATGAGGCGAACAAGGAGGAGCGGGAAGTGGTGCTGATGACAACGAAGCACTGCATCCGCTACAGCCAGCAGCTCTGCCCCAAGGAGGTGCCCGGTCTCAAGGCCGAGCCCCTGGAGCTCAAGATGGGCAAGGAGAGCTTCCGCCTGCGTTTTGACTGCCACCGCTGCGAGATGCAGGTGATGGGCAGCCTGAAGAGGGGATGATTGCCCGTGTGGGCATGGGGATGGAGCGGATTTGATGGCAGTATGGGGCGCGGTCTTGTCACGGATATCCCGTGGTGAGACACCTTCCCCCAGCCTTCTTCTGACAAAGGATCCGTCATGAACATCCATGCACTGCCGTTTTGCACCACGAACTGGGCCGAGGTCCCGCCGACCGAACACAAGGGAGAGCGCGGCGTCGCCCGCTGGCACACCCGGCAGTTCGGGGAGCTGCGGGTGCGAATGGTGGAGTACTCCCCCGGGTATCTGGCGGATCACTGGTGCAGCAAGGGTCATGTGCTGCTCTGCCTCGAAGGGGAGCTGCACACCGAGTTGCAGGATGGCCGCGTCTTCACCCTGACGCCGGGCATGAGCTACCAGGTGGCGGACAACGCCGAACCCCATCGCTCCTACACCGAACTGGGCGCTCGCCTCTTTATCGTCGACTGAGCCGCCCTCTTTCCCGCTTTCCCCTTGCGCTTCAGGAACTTGCCATGCTTGAACTCAGACCCAACTGCGAGTGCTGTGACCGGGATCTGCCCGCCGACACGGCGACGGCCTACATCTGCTCCTTCGAGTGCACCTTCTGCGCCGAGTGCAACGATCAGTATCTGCACCTGACCTGCCCCAACTGTGGCGGCGAGCTGGTCAGGCGCCCGCGCCGCCCGGCGGCCAAGCTGCTGAACAACCCCGCCTCCCTCCAGCGCGTCTTCAATCCGGCTCTGAAAGCGGCGCTGGGCAAGGGGGGCTAGGGCTCTCCCTTCATGGGAAGGGCTGGGCTGGCAACTGGCTCGTCCCTGTGGCTCTTGACCTTCTCCCGGCGGCAGCCCCTATCAAGGGGGCTCACACCAAAGGAGCAAAAGATGACGGAGCGATTCGAAGGAGAAGGGGCGAAGGCCTATGACAGCCGCATCCCCCTGCTGGTGCCAGGCTACGAGCTGCTGCACCAGCTTTGTGCCTCCCGGCTGATGGCCGCGCTGGGCCAGCAGGCCCGGGTGCTGCTGGTGGGGGTGGGCACGGGCAGCGAGTTGCTGCTGCTTGGCCGTCTCTGCCCCCGCTGGACCTTTGTGGCCCAGGATATCTCGGCGGACATGCTGGCCCAGGCCAGGATGCGGGCCGAGCAGACGGGCATGGGGGACAGGGTGTGCTGGCACCTGGGCGCATTGCCTGTGGTGAATAAGCCTTGCGATGGCGCACTCTGTCTGCTGGTGCTGCATTTTCTGGCGCAAGATGCCAAAGCTGCGCTATTGGGTGATATTTATCGCCAGCTCAATCCTGGCGCTCCCCTGCTGCTGGCGGATCTGATGGCGCCAACGGACCCGCTCGAGCGCAAGGCCATGGGGTTGCAAGCCGCCCTCGCCGGTCTGCCGCTTCCTGCCTGCGAGCAGATGGTGCGCCGCCTCGGAGAGGACTTCACCTCCCTGGACGAGGGACAGACCCGGCGCCTCTTGCAAGGGGCCGGTTTCGCGGCGGCGCACCGCTTCTTTCAGGCGCTGGGGTTTCACGGCTGGCTGGCGCAGCGGCAGTGAGCCCTGGCCGGGTGGCGCCGGATCAACGAGAGGCCCTCTCCAGCGTCAGCAGTGCCTGCTTGATGGGCAGGCCTCCCGCATAGCCGGTGAGGCTGCCATTCTGGCCGATCACCCGGTGGCAGGGGATGATGATGGAGAGCGGATTGCGGCCGTTCGCGGCACCCACCGCCCGCACCGCGTTTGGCTTGCCGATGGTGCGGGCGATGTCGCCGTAGCTGCGGGTCTCCCCGTAGGGGATGTCGCACAGCGCCTGCCACACCGCTTGCTGAAACGCCGTGCCCCTGGGGGCGAGCGGCAGGGTGAAGCGCTGCAACCGGCCCGCGAAGTAGTCCCGAAACTCGGCGAGGAAGGGGGCGAGCGCCTCGCCGTCCTGCTGCCAGTCCTGCATGTCGGGGAGCGGCCGCAGTCCGGCCAGGAAATCCACATGGACCAGGCCGCGCTCGTCGATGGCGACCAGCAGTTCGCCCTGGTCGGTGGGCATCATGTCATAGCGGATCATGGGCTCTTCTCCTCGTCTTGTGTCTGTGTTGGCCGGGTGAGCAGCGCCGGTTGTTCACTCATGGCGTGCCACAGCCAGCTCGCGGCATAGGCGCGCCACGGCTGCCAGGGGGCGCTGCGCGCTGTCACCTCTTTCACCGGCAGCTTGTCACCGCCCCCCAGCGCCTTTTGTAGCACGAGATCCGAGGCGGGGAAGGCATTCGTGTCGAGCCCGCAGCGCAGCCGCCAGTAAGCGACCGTCCAGGGACCTATGCCCGGCAGCGCGAGCAGTTGCTCGTCGCTTGCCGTGGCGAGGGTGAGTGCGCCGCTTGCGAGCGCCGAGGCCAGCCCTTGCAGGGTGCGGATGCGGCTGCCCGGCATGCCGATGCCGTCGAGATCCAGCTCGCACAGCTGGGTCGGGGTGGGCAGCTGAGCCGTGCCAAACTGAGCCTGGGTGCGGGCCACCAGGCGCCCCATGATGGTGATGGCACCCTTGACCGACACCTGCTGGCCGACGATGGCGCGCAGCATCACCTCGTATTCATCCCACCCCCCCGGCAGCCGCACCCCGGGCCATCGTCCCTGGATGCCGGCGAGCAGCGGATCCTGCCCCAGGTGTTCGCCGATGCGGCTCATGTCGGCGTCGAGATCCCACATGCGGCGCACGCGGTACAGGATGTCTGGCAGCGCACCCGGCGGCAGATCCCGCACCGTGAGTCTGAGCCTCTCCCCCTCGACGGGCTCGATGCGGATGAGCCCCTCTTGTTCGCCGACCCGGTGACGGCGTTCGTAACCGTGCTCATCCACCCGCTCCAGCCCCGGAATGGCGCGCAACCGGTAGAACGCGAGCATGGCCTGGACGTCGAACGGCGGGCGATACAGCAGGTGCAGTTGCAGGCTCGATTGCGGCGTCTCCTGCGGCGCACCCCCTTCCTGCTTGCGCAGGGCGCCCGGCGTCATGCCATACGCCTGCAGCCAGGCGTCGTTGAAGCGACGAATGCTCGCAAAGCCTGCGGCAAACGCCACGTCCGTGATGGGCAGGCGCGTCTCCGTCAACAGCCGTTTCGCAAGCAGCAGGCGGCGCGTCTGCTCCACCTGTTTCGGCGAGGCGCCGAGGTGTTGCTCGAACTGGCGCCGCAGCGTGCGCTCCGTGATCCCGGCCTGCGTTGCAAGGGAGCCCAGGCTGTGCTCCGCAAGCTCGCCGCGCTCGATGCGCGCCAGCACCTGGGCGACGAGCGGTGGCAGATCCCCGCTCTGGGCCGGTGCGAGCTCGGGGCGACAGCGCAGGCAGGGGCGCAGCCCGTGCTGCTCCGCCGCCGCCGCGAAGCGAAAATAGCGCACATTGTGCTCGTGCGGTGCCCGCGCCGGACACACGGGGCGGCAATAGATACCGGTGGACAGCACCCCGGTGAAGAAGCGACCATCGAAACGCGCGTCTCGCGCGAGGCGTGCGGCGTGGCACTGCTCCCGAGTGAGACCCGGGATGATCTCGTCTCGTTGGGATGAATGCGGGGGCTCTGTGGTCATGGCATGGCTCGGGTTGCTGTGGGCATGTCCCAGAGACTAAGCGGGGGCGAGAGGGGTGACTAGCCAAAAACGGACAGGGATAGCAAAAATAGTGCGATCCGAGGAATCCCAGTCCTCCCTTTGTAAGGTTAGGGGGGCAGGACCCCACCCTAACCCTCCCCTTCGTAAGGGGAGGGGACAAACAGCTCCCCTCTGTGAACGGGGGCGGGGTTAGCTCCTCCCCCTTGTGAAGGGGGAGGCTGGGAGGGGGTTCAACCTCGCTTATTTCAGATAGCGCTGTTCGAGGTGTTTGCGCAGCCACTGGGGATTGAGCGCCTCACCGGTCGCGCGGCGAATGAGCTCGTCCGTGCCGTGCAGGCTGCCCTGGGACCAGATATGGCGACCGAGCCAGCCAAAGATCTCCGGCAGGCGGCCGGACTCTACGAGCGTGCCCATGTCGCCGAGCTCACGCTCGAGTGCAAAGCGCAGCTGCGCCGCGTACATGGCGCCGAGCGTGTAGCTCGGGAAGTAGCCAAACGAGCCGTCCGTCCAGTGTATGTCCTGCATGCAGCCGTTCTGGTAATTGCCCTTCGTGGACAAGCCGAGCCACTGCTGCATCTTCGCGTCCCACAGCTCGGGGATGTCCGCGACCTCGATGCGCCCTTCCATCAGGTCCCGCTCCAGCTCGTAGCGCAGGATGACGTGGGCAGGGTAGGTGACCTCGTCCGCATCGACGCGGATAAAGCCGGGCTCGACCCTGTTGTACAGCTTCTCGAGGTTCGCGGGTGCGAGCGCATCTTCTGCCCCGAAGTGCGCGCAAATGCGCGGCGCAATCAACGCGAGGAACGCGGGGTGATGGCCGAGCTGCATCTCGCAGAACAGGCTCTGGCTCTCGTGAATGCCCATGGAACGCGCCTCGGCCACCGGCTGGCCGAGCAGTGCGCGCGGCAGGCCCTGCTCGTAACGCGCGTGACCCGTCTCGTGGACGATGCCCATCAGGCTGGAGACGAACTCCTGCTCGTTGTAGCGCGTGGTGATGCGCACGTCCGTCGGCACGCCGCCGCAGAACGGGTGGCTGCTCACGTCGAGCCGGCCGTGCGCGAAATCAAAGCCGAGCAGTCCCATCACCTCCTGACCGAGGGCCTGCTGCGTTGGGATCGGGAAGGGGCCTTGCGGGGTGAGGATGGTCTCGATTTTCTGCCGCTCGCTCACGGTCTGGATGAGGCCGGGCAGCCAGCTCGTCAGATCGCCGAAGATCTGATCCAGCCTCGCGCTCGTCATGCCGGGCTCGTACAGCGCCAGCATGGCGTCATAGGGGCGCACCCCGAGCGCGTCGGCGCGCAGGCGAGCCACCTCCCGCGACAGGCGCACCACCTCCTCGAGGTTCGGGGCAAAACCTGCCCAGTCGTTCTCCTTGCGCTGGCGACGCCAGGCGTGCTCGCATTTGCTGCCGGCGAGGGACAGCGCCTCCACCAGCGCCCCCGGCAGCAGGCTTGCATCCTGCCACTGGCGCTTGATCTCCCGCAGGTTCGCACGCTGGTGCTCGTCCAGCGGTTCACTCTCTGCCTTGGCAATCCACTCCCCAAGCTCGGGGGCGGTGCGCTTGCCGTGGATCAGCACGCCGAGCTCCGCCATCGCCTCGGCGCGGGCCTCGTTGCCCCCCTCCGGCATCATGGCGGCCTGATCCCAGCCGCAGATGGCGGAGAGGTGGGAGAGGCGGTGCAGTTGTTGCTGATGTTGTTCGAGTTTCTGGTATGACATGGGATTGTCCTTGTTATCGTCCCTGATGGTATGCACCCCGTACCTGGCATGATCGGGGCCGCCCGATGCTAGCACTGCCATCCACCCTGGTGCCACCCTCAGGCAGTCAGCCGAGGCGCTTCTGGTGCCGTTCGCGGTTTTCCGCCTTCTTGCGCTCGCTCTTGCGCAGCAATACGTAGAGCGCACCGCTGCCGCCGTGGCGGCGCTCGGCGCTGTGCATGGCCATCACCGAAGGCAACTGTGGCAGCCAGGCGCTGACATGGCTCTTGAGCAGGGCACGCGGGGTGCTGCGCTCCCCCTTGCCGTGCAGGATCAGCAGGCAGCGGATATCCCGTACTTCGCATTCGGCAATGAACTGCACCAGGGCGATACGGGCCTCGTTGAGCGTCTTGTGGTGCAGGTCGAGGGAGCCTTGCAGCTCGTATTTGCCAAGGCGCAGCTTCTTGTAGACCCCTTCCTGCACGCCGTCACGCTTGAAGCCGACGATGGCATGGGGGTCCAGCATCTCGACTGCTTCCGTGCCGAGGTGATCCAGGGTGAGTTGTTCGGCGGTGGCGGCTTCCCGGCGCGCGCGTTGCGCCTCGGTGGGCTGGCTGTTGCCCGCAACGGGGGCGATATGGTCGCTGCGAAGGGGCCGCACGTCGGCCACTTCCTGCAGGAACAGTGAGAGTTCGTCGTTATGAGACACGGCAGGCTCCCCGCATGAAAATGAGGGAGCCAGTATAGCGGGCCTTGGTGGGCCTTAGAATGGCAACGCTCGCGGGCCCCGGCCCTGCCGGGGAGGGCGGTCTGAGCGAGCCTGGTTATTGCCCCTCTTTGGGCGGCTCTGCGTGCATCACCTTGTAGATGAAATAGACCGCATAGGCGCTGATGAGCAGGAAGGTGCCGAAAATCACCAGCATGGACATCAGCCCCACGCTGTTGCCGAACATCAGGTTCATCCAGAATTCCATCTCGTTCACTCCTGTCACTGGGCGGTGACAGGCATGATAGATACCTCTTCAGGAGGGAGGGGATGATCTCGATCAACTCCCTCTCTGGTTATTTAATCGGCAGCAAATTCTGTGAGCCGACGCGCATCCGGTCGCCGGACTGGACGCTATTTTGCTTTCTCCAGGGTCGGTTCGGTGAGGGGCGTGATGCGCCAGCCCTGCTGCTCCAGCAGGGCGAGCAGCCCGTGCTCGCCGTAAAGATGCAGGGCCCCTACCACGATAAAGCTCTCGTTCGGCAGGCTGGGCCACTTCTTGACCCAGTTGCGGTTGCGCTCTGCCAGCAGGGTCTGTTCCAGCCAGGCTTGCAGCTTGGGCGGCGCCATCTCCTCCCTGAGCAGATTGATGAGGGTGGCCTCGTCCCCGTTCTGCCAGGCGGTCATCACGGCGTCGAACCCCTGCTGGATGTCGGGCAGCTCGTCCAGGGTGCTCTCCAGCATCAGGGTCTGGTTGTCGCCGACGCTCGCGAGATAGCCGAGCTGCTCCAGCAGGGTCTCCAGCCCGACAATGGGCTTGCCGCCGTCGTTCGCCCGCTTGGCGAAGTGCTGGTCGACACCGTATTCACCGCGATAGCCGGTGCGCTCCAGGGCCGCCTGGGTCAGGGTAATGGCCGCAAACCAGGGACGCAGCGGGGCCAGCATGCTCTCGTTCAGACCGTTCTGGCCCGCGGCGATGAGGGTGCGACGGTAGAGGTCGATGGGCAGGTGATCCTTGAGGGTCTTGCCGTCGACGAGCCGGGTGATGGCGCCCATCTCCTGCCACTGCTCCTGGCTGATGTGGGTCATGTCCACCTCCATCACCAGGGCGCGGCTCTGCTGCCAGGCGCGCTCCACCGGGTCCGGCAGGGGATAGAGAGAGGGTTTGCCCGCATGGATGGACCCCAGCAGCCAGTGCTGTTCGTTGCCCTTGTTGATGCGGTAGAAGGCCGGATCGGCCATGGCATGGAGCGGCAGCAGCAGGCAGAGCAGGAAGGAGAGCAGCGTGGGATGGAATCTCATGAGGCACCTTATGTGAGCGGGATGAGTGCTCTATGATAAGTCCTCATTTGTCACAGCCAAGAGGTTTCCCATGCCCCACCTTCGTTTTCGGGCAGTTTCTGTCGACACCCTGCAGCGGATAAGCGCCCCCCTGATGGCGGACCTCTGCGCCCTGACCGGTGGCAAGCCGGAGTTCGTCACCCTGGAGTGCGTGCCGAGCCAGTGGGTACGAGATGGCCAGCCCGAAGCCGGTTTTCCCTTCGTGGAGCTGGTCTGGTTCGAGCGACCGCAGGAGATGCAGGATGCCGCCGCCGCCCTCATCACTCGCCACCTGAAAGGGGTGCTGGGGGAGCAGACCTATGTGGTGGTGCAGGTGCTGCCCATCGTCAAGAGTCACTACTACAGCAACGGCCAGCACTATTGAGCGGGCATCGTTGCTGAGACAGGTGCATGTCAAGAGGAGGGCCCGCCGAGGGCACCTTTATCAGGCGGATTTGATCAGCAGCTTGTCCAGCCAGCGGCTTGGCAGCAGGCGGCGCAGCACGGTAAACAATTTGGTCGGGAAGGTGACCGGGTAGCGGTGCCTGGGACGCTTGCTCGTGAGCGCATGCAGTAACGGCGGGATGCAGGCCTCGCTTGGCAGGGTAAAGCCCCGGGCACCCCCTTCACGCTCCAGCCTGGCCAGCGTCTGGGCATAGGCGTCCTGATGGCGGCTGGCGGCGGGATCTATGTGGCGCAGGAAGGCCCCCCGGGCATTGGCGCGAAACCGGGTGTCGATGGGGCCGGGTTCGATCAGGCTGATGTGCACGCCGCTGCCCGCGAGTTCCAGGCGCAGGGTGTCGGTATAGCCTTCCAGCGCGAACTTGCTGGCGTTGTAGGCGCCACGATACTTCATGGCCACCAGGCCAAGCACCGAGCTGTTCTGCACGATGCGCCCCTCGCCTGCCGCCAGCATGGGGGGCAATACCTGGCGAATGAGGTGATGCCAGCCAAAGAGGTTGGTCTCGAACTGCTCGCGCAGCGCCTCGGTGGGGAGATCTTCCAGCGCACCGGGCTGGCCGTAGGCGCCGTTGTTGAAGAGGCCGTAGAGGCGCCCTTCTGCAAGGGCCAGCGCCTCTGCCGCCCCTCGCTCTATGCTGGCGCTGTCCGCCAGATCCAGTTGCACCGCCAACAGACCCTGCTGCAGCAGCAGGGCCACATCCTCGGCCTTGCGGGCGGAAGCGATGACGGTGAAGCCCCGGGCGCCGAGCGTTCTTGCGGCGGCGAGGCCGATGCCGCTGGAGCAGCCGGTGACGAGCACGAAGGGATGGGGCATGAGCATGGTCCTGGTTGGCGGCCGGCAGGTGGCCCGAAGCTGGCATGGTAGCGTGGTGCCATCAAAAACAAAACCGGGCCAGAGGCCCGGTTTTCGGTCACGTCAGATGCCTGATTACATGATGGTGAACGGCATGATGATGTGGAACTTGACGTCATGCTCGGAGCTGAACATGTTCGGGTAGTACCAGCTGCCCTTGTCGTCCTGTTCGTTGTTGTAGTCGGTGTAGTGCAGCTTGAACAGGGTGCCCTTCAGCTTGCCGTCCTGCACTGTGTACATGACGTCGAAGTTGGCTGCCCACTCTTTGCCGCCTTCCAGGGACTTGTCGCCGTTGTTGGCATCCCAGCCGTAGGCACCGGAGACACCCACGCCCCAGCCCGGTGCACCCACCAGATCATCCAGGGAACGAGTCACGCCGAAGAACAGGGCCTTCTCGTCGTTGTGGTTCCAGTCGGAGCGGGAGTCCCACCAGATTTCGTTCGCGCCCTGGGAGTTGCCGTAGCCACGGGTCAGACGGGGCAGGTAGTTGCCCAGATCCCCTTCAGCCTTGGTCCACAGGCCTTCCAGACGGAAGCCATAGGGGCCGGCTGCCCAGCTGGCGGTCAGGGCTTGTTGCCAGGCCAGGCCGTCATAGTCGCTGTTCTCGGTGTCGGAACCGTAGAACTGGTAGCTGGTGTTCAGGCCACCCAGTACGTCGAACTTGTGGGCCAGCTTGAAGTGGTAGCTGTCCATGTAGCCTTCGGACTGACCGAAGCCGGCGGTGACGGCAGTGCCGTTCTCGAAGGTGTAGCGAGCGGCCAGACCGTGGATGTAGTCGATCTTGTTCGCATCGGTGAAGGGATCGCTGGCATAGGGGCTGCTCTTGGAGAAGCCGGTGGTGTTCTTGAACCAGGGAGCCTTGTACTCGTCGGCGATGGCGTAGGTCAGGTAGAGGCCGCCGAAGGTGCCTTCGATCTGGCCACCACGGTAGGTACCGGGTTGATAGGACCAGTTGACGCCGAGGATGCCGGGGACATAGAGCTGGGTGTAACCACCCTTGGCGGTGACGGCGTCACCGAACTTGAATTTCAGGGCGGCGTTGGAGAGGCTGAAGCCGTTCTCGGGAACGCCGTCACCACCTGAACCCCACTTGTCGCCCCAGAAGGAGAACTCGTTCTCTTCGTTGACGCCATTGCTCTCGTCAACGGCCAGATCGTAGGCACCGAAGCCGCCCACGTCGACGCCGACCACACCCCATGCATAGCCGGAGTTGAAGTTCAGGGCTGCCTGGGTGGTGGCATGGCTCAGGTTGGAGTGGTATTTGCCATCCTGACCCGGACCGGCCTGGACGCGATCACGCTCACGCTGGAAGTAGAACAGGCCACCGGTGAGCTTGCCTTCGTCGATGAAGGCGCTGTAGGACTTGCCGTATTCCGGGCTCATCATGTCTTGAGCGGCGAACGCCATGCCGGGGGCGACCAGTGCCGCGACCACGGCAGCACTCAACGCGGCGCGCTTGAAGATCACTTTTTCCATTTGTTATTGCTCCTGATTTTATGGACTTAGCTTTTTTATCCGGCAGCCGGGTAGGCACCCGCCGCTCGGTATTGGCATTGCAATCAACACCCCGAAGGGCAAAAAAAATGGTTCTCTGTCGTGCCCTTGTGCCTGATGCCTTGGCGCATCGGTCGGGGCTATCTGCATCGTTACAGTCGTTATTTTTTGGCTGTCGATCCTTGGCGATCTGACATCACCAAGAGTACGTTCGCGGTGCGAAATATCAATGTAAAGTTCCCGCCAAGTTTCAAAAATATGACCGAGTGCAAATAATCATGATTCTTGGTGTGGGCACTCCCAGGCCACTCATGTCGGCAATGACAGCGCTTTCATGGTGATTTCACCGTTCTCCTGCGCAGATCTTGCCGTCAAGGCAGAACTTTCTTTGTTAACCCGGTGGCAACATATAATTTTGTATCACAAAAAAAGATGGGCCCGGCGGGATGCCCACTGTCGTGAGCGTGAGCCGTTGCCCCGACAGACAGGGGGACCAGGGATGTGAAAGGGGTGAGAGGGCCTGTGACTGAATGGATGAGGCAATTCGTCATTGGCCGTGAGGACATGACGGGAGCATCAATAGAAGGGTTGCGGCAAGGCCGGGCCGCGGGGAGATTGACAGGGAACGCGCCCCGGGTCTGGTGCGAACCAGACCCGGGGGTTATCAGGCCTGGCTCAGGATCCGGGGGATCTGCTGGGCCTGGTGGTGTATGTGCTCCGAGACCTGTACCGAGAGGCGGCTGCCCTGACGGGCGTGCTGGCTGATGCGACCGATGAGGGCGGCGAAGCTCGCCAGCCTGTGCTCCTGGCTCTTGGCATTGTCGGCGCCCTGCAGGGCGATGACGGCGGTGCTGCGCGCCATCTCCCGCACCGTCAGGGTGGTCTGGCGCAGCTGCTCCGCCTGCTGGCGCTGCTCGGCGGCCTCTGCGGTGATGCGGGCCAGCACGGTGGCGAGCTGATCCCCCGCCTGGGTGAGGCTGGCCAGGATCTCGGTGATCTGGCCGAGGGAGCGCTGGGTGTCGGCGGAGAGGTGGCGCACCTCGTCGGCTACCACCGCGAAGCCGCGTCCCTGCTCCCCGGCCCTGGCCGCCTCGATGGCGGCGTTGAGGGCCAGCAGGTTGGTCTGCTGGGAGATATGGCCGATGACGTCGACGATGGCAGTCACGTCCTCCACCGAGCGGGTCAGCTGTGCCAGGGCGCCGCTGCTCTCGTCGATGGCGAGCCCGGTCTGGGCGGTAGCCGTCAGCATGCCCCCGACCAGCCGCTCGCTCTGGCTCATGGAGTGTTCATTGTGCTGGGCGTGCTGGGCGATTTCGGCGGCGACCTGGTGCACCTCGCTGGCGAGCTGGTTGAGCTCCTGCATCATGGTGTCGCTCTCATCCACCGCCTGCTCCGTGGTGCGGGTGCTGTGATGGATCTCCTGCACCTGGTTGACCATCCCTTGCAGACTTTGCGACACCGCCGATAGCTGGCCCTCTTTCTGCTGCTGATCCTGTTGCAGGCGCTGTATCAGGCGGTTGTAGCTCGCGACGATGTCCGCCAGTTCGTTGCGCTCGCGCCCCGGGGTCAGCAGCTGGGCCTGACCCGTGGCGTCGAGCTGCAGGAAGGCTGCCCGCAGTTGCAGCAGAGGCCTGACCAGCCAGCGACGCTGCACCAGGGCGAACAGCAGGGCCACCACGACCAGGCAGAGCGCCAGCACGCCGAGCACGGTGGCCAGCTCCCGGTTCATGGTCTGACGGGCGGCGGCGAGTTGTTCGCCCAATTGCTTCCCCGCTTGCAGCAGCTGGGTGATGTCCTGCTGCACCATCTGACGAGCGGCCTGCTGCTGTTGCAGCGCCTTGCGGCTGTTTTCCAGCTCCTGGGGATAGCGCTTGAGCAGGGAGGTCAACTCGGCTTTGGGCTGATCCCCGAGCTCCTTGCGTATTGGCTCTCCCAGGGTGAATTCGTCGGCCGGTGCCTCCTCGAAAAGTGCCAGGCTCGGCAGGGCGGCCAGGGAGTCGGCCTGCTTTTGCAGGGCAGCCAGCTCGAATTGCAGCCCTTCGAGACGCTTGGCACTCGCCTGCTCCATGTAGTTCTGGCGCTGGTGAGCGAGGGAGGGGAGGGCGGTCAGGATGTCGGCCGCCCCCTGGCGATACTGCTCGGCCAGGACCGGATCCCGCCCGGCGGCTGCTCCCTGCTGGCCGTAACGGAGCAAGGCTTTGGCCTGGGTGGTCAACTCGTTCTCGGCATTTTGCAGCAACCACTGGCTGTTGCCGGAGAGCTTGCCCGCCGCCAGATAGTCGCCGTCAATGCGGGTTTTCATCTGCTCAAGCCGGGCGTTTAGCTGCTGGGTCTGGGGATCCTCCAGGCGGGACAACAGCGCCAGCGCCTGCTGGCGCACTCCCTGTGCCTGGGCCAGCAGCAGGGGATCCCCGCTGCCGAGATAGTCGCGAAGCGCCCCCTGCAACGGACCGCTCAGTTGCTGTTGCAGGCGCTCCTGCAGACGCTGGGCCTGGGCCGAGTGGTTGAATTGTTGCCAGCCATGATAGAGCGCGGTGGCCTGGACACCGGCCACCAGCAGCAAGACGAGGGAAGAGAGGGAGGCAAAATGGGCAATTTTCACATCAGATTCCTGCTTGAATCACGCAATGGGCGCGAGCTTAATCAGGTCTGATGGCGTTTTTATGACAGTGGCCGTGCCAGCTCCCGTTGACTTGGGCTCTTCACCAGCAGGCCGAGCAGGGCGCCGCCCATGATGAGCCCCCCCGCCAGCAGATGGCGCGGGGTGAGCGCCTCGCCGTTGAGCCAGACCAGCAGCAGGGTGCTCAGCAAGGGAGTGAGGTAGGCGAGCGCGCCGATGCGGCGCGGATCCCCGTCCCGCAGCGCCAGATACCAGGTGACGAAGGCCGCCCCCATGGGGCCGAGGGCCAGCCCGATGATGAGGCCCCAGTCACCTGCCGGGATGCGGGCCACCGGCAGCGGTCCCTCCAGCATCCATGCCAGCAGCAGGGCCAGGAGCCCTGCGGGCAGGCAGGCGGCGGCCGTGACCACGGCGGGAGCGGGAGGCAGGCGGCGGGAGAGCACGGAATAGGCGCCCCAGACGATGGCGGCGCCGAGGGCCAGCAGGTAGCCGGGCAGATGGGCCTGTTGCAACTGCAGGTGACCATCGACCATCACCAGCACCGATCCCGCGAGACCCAGGGCCCCGGCCAGCAGATGGTGCAGGCTCAGGGGATGACCCGGCAGCAGCAAGGGGGTGAACAGGATGATGCACAGCGGCCACAGGTAGTTGATGAGGTTTGCCTCCAGCACGGGGGCGTGGCGAAAGCTTGTGAACAGCAGCAGGTGATAGAGCAGCAGGGCGGTGATGGTCACCAGCCAGGTGAGGGGGCTGGCGCGCCACTGGCGCCAGAATGGCAGAGTGCCCGCCCCGCAGAACAGCAGCACCAGCCCCACCAGCACCAGCGGCGAGACGCTGGTGATCCGGGAGGTGAGCGCGGCGAGAGAGGCCCACAACAAGATGGTGAGCAGGGCAAAACCGGTAGACTTGTCCCACCAGGAAGACGCAGGCATCCAACACTCCTTTGCAAGATGAATGAACGAAAAAGAGGGCCAGTCTAGCAGACTGGCCCTCGTCACACAGCGTTGCCGTGACGGTGCGGGTTATGACTCCCGGCTCGGGACGGCCCCTGCCGCCGGAGCCAGGGACTGCCCCTTGACGTACCAGACGATGAGGGCCAGCACCAGCAGCGGCAGCACGGGGTCGAACCAGGTGCCGCCGGAGCCGAACAGCAGGTTCAGCAGGGCGACGCCGGTGCCGCCGATGGCCCAGGCGATGGTGGTCGGGATGGACCAGACGATCATCTGCTGCTTGACGTCGGAGATGCCCATCATGCGGTTGACCACCCAGAACAGGCTGTCGTTGAAGTAACCGAAGAAGAGCGACCCCATGGTGGCGGCCTGGGCGGCCAGCAGCATGTTGACCCCGGGGATCTGCGCCAGGATGGGGGCGGAGATGGAGGCCGCCGTCACCATGGCCACGGTGCCGGACCCCTGGATGAGGCGCACCAGAGTCGCCACGATGAAGGGGATCAGGATGGGGGAGATGGGCAATTGGGCGATCTGCTCGGCCAGTTGCTGACCCGCGCCACTGTCGCGCAGCACGGCCCCCAGCGCCCCACCGGCACCGGTCACCAGCAGGATGATGCCGGCGGATTGCAACCCCTCTTCCAGGCGGGCGGCGGTGGCGTGCCTGTCCATGTGCGGGACCAGGGTATAGACCGCCAGCAGCACGCTGATGGCCAGCGCGATGATGGGGGTGCCGATGAAGTTGATGCCCTGCACCAGAGGGTTCGCCATCAGGCCATCCATGCCCTCCAGGGTGGCCAGAGTGGTGAAGATGGCCTTGACGAAGATGAGCACGATGGGCACCAGGATCGGCAGCAGCGACAGGGTCAGGCTCGGCAGGGTCTTGCCCTCCTTCTCCTTGAGGTACTGCTCATAGGTGGCTTGCAGCTCGTCCGGGGTCTGGGCGGCCTGGGCACCGAACTCGGGGTACTTCTTGTCGAGCCACTGGGCGTAGAAGACGATGCCGAGCACGCAGGGGATGGCCAGGGCCATGCCGGTCAGCAGCATGGCGCCGATGTCCACGCCAAACAGGCCTGCAACCCCCAGCGGGCCCGGGGTCGGCGGCACGGTATGGTGGGTCACCACCAGGCCGCCCGCGAGCGCCACCCCCAGGGTGAGCAGGGAGCGCTTGCCGCTTTTCGCCAGCGCCTTGGCCACCGGATAGAGGATGACGAAGGCGGAATCCACGAAGATGGGGATGCTGACGATGTAGCCCGTGATGGCCAGGGCCCACTCCTCGCGGCGCTTGCCGAGCCACTTGATGAAGCTGTAGGCGATCTGTTCGGCGGCGCCGGAGACCTCAAGCAGGCGACCCATCATGACCCCGAGGCCGATGACGATGCCGATGCTGCCGAGGGTGGAGCCAAAGCCCTGGGTGATCACGGTGAGGGTCTTGTCGATGCTCATGCCGCCGGTGATCCCGGCGATGCAGGCCGCCGCCAGCATGGCGATCAGGGCGTGCACCCGGGTACGGATGACCAGGAACACCAGCACGAAGACCGCGATGATGAGACCGATGATGGGGGTTGGGATGTCGCTCATGATGCCTCCTGCATGTCATGGGTGATGAAACTGTCGATGATGTCGGCAAACGTCCTGTCTGCCGCGAAACCGAGGGCGCTGGCCCGCTGGTTGTCGATGCGTCCCGGCCAGCTGGCCACGATGCGCTCGATGGCCGGATCGGCGGCAAACTGCACCCGATCCCGGGCCACCTGGCCACCGACCCGTGCGAGGGCCTCCAGCATCTCGCCGACGGTCACGCTGATGCCGGGCAGGTTGATGCTGCGGGCGTCACCGGTGGCGGGAAGTCTGGCCGCCAGCAGGAAGTTCGCGACCACGGTGGCGGGGCTGGAGAGCCAGAGGCGCAGATCCGGGCTCACCGGGCAGATGGCGCTCTCCCCTTGCAGCGGCTCGCGGATGATGCTGCTGACAAAGGAGGAGGCGGCGCGGTTCGGCTTGCCCGGCCGCACGCAGATGGTGGGCAGGCGCAATACCAGACCGTCGACGAAGCCCTTGCGGCTGTAGTCGTTGACCAGCAGCTCTCCCATGGCCTTCTGGGCGCCGTAGGAGGAGGTGGGGGTCAGGGCGGTACCGTCATTCACCAGCTCCGGCAGCGGGCCGCCATAGACGGCGAGCGAGCTGGTGAAGACGAAGCGGATGCCCGGCCGGGCATGGCGGCACGCCTCCAGCAGGGTGCGGGTGGTGTCCAGGTTGACCTTCCAGCCCAGATCGAAGTCCTGCTCCGCGTGGCTGCTGACGATGGCGGCCAGGTGGTAGACCACGGCGGTCCGCTCGCTGATGAGGGACTCGGCGACACCGGGTTCGGTGAGGTCGGCCCGCAGACAGCGAACCCTGGGGTCCGGTAGGGGGGATTGCGGCTGCTGGATGTCCACCAGCAGCAGCTCGGTGAAGGGGTGGGGGCCTTGCAGCAGGGCCCGGGCCAGTTTCTGGCCCAGGAAGCCACCGCCGCCGGTGATGATGATCTGCATCTTGTTATCCTCAGACTCGTTCATGTTCAGGGTCGTTATTGTTGTGTCAGCCAGCCCAGCCCTTCCCGGGTGCCGGCTCTGGGGTTGTATTCGCAGCCAATCCAGTCGTGGTAGCCCGCCTGCGCCAGCACCTTGAACAGGTGGGGGTAGGCGATCTCCCCCTCGTCCGGCTCGTGGCGATCCGGCACCGAGGCGATCTGGACGTGGCCGATGGCCGGGCCCAGCTTGCCGATGAGACGGGTGAGATCCCCGTCCATGATCTGGGCGTGATAGAGGTCGAGCTGCACCCCCACGTTGGGTCTGTCTATCTCCTGCACCAGGGCCAGGGCGTCGAGCTGGTGGGCCAGGAAGTAGCCGGGCACATCTCTATCGTTGAGCGGCTCCAGCAGCACCTTGATGCCGTCTTCGGCCAGGAAGTCGGCGGCGAAGCGGATGTTGTCGATCAGGGTCTGGCGGTGGGCCGAGAGGCTATGAGCAGGGTCCACGATGCCGCTCATGGCGTGTACCTTGGTGCAGCCGAGCGCCAGGGCGTAGTCACGCACGCTTGGCAGGTGGGCGCGAAACTCCGCTTCCCGCCCCGGGATGGCAGCCATGCCGCGCTCCCCTGCCGCCCAGTTGCCCGGCGGCATGTTGAACAGGGCCTGGGAGAGCCCCTGCTCGCGCAAGCGGCGGCCCAGCTCGGCGGCCGGCCACTCGTAGGGGAAGAGGAACTCCACCGCCTCAAAGCCTGCGTCGCGGGCGGCGGCGAAGCGCTCCAGGAACGGCACCTCGGTAAACAGCATGGTGAGATTGGCGGCAAACTTGCTCATGGTTTCATCCTCCTCAATTCATCAATTTCGGGTTCGCTCAGGTAGCGGATGGAGTGGCCATGAAGCATCAGTGCCAGGCGCGCCGTCTCCTCCAGCTCTTCCATGTTGTTGACCGCATCCACCAGATCCTTGCCCGTCACCACGGGGCCGTGGTTGGCAAGCAGGAAGGCGTTGCCTTCGGGGGCGCGGCGCCCCAGCTCCTCGGCGATGCGGGCATCCCCCGGCTTGTAGTAGGGGATGAGCGGCAACTGGCCGACCCGCATCACGTAGTAGGGGGTGAAGGGGCGGATGACGTTGGCCGGATCCAGCCCCTCCAGACAGGAGAGGGCGGTCAGGTGGGTGCAGTGCAGGTGCACCACGGCCCGGCAGTCCGGATTGTTGTGGTAGATGGCGAGGTGGAAGGCCACCTCCTTGGAGGGGCGATCTCCCCCCAGGTGTTCCCCCTGCAGGTTGACGTGAGAGAGCCTGTCGGCGCTGAGCCGTCCCAGACAGGAGCCGGTCGGGGTGGCGATCAGGGTACCGTCCGGCAGCAGGGCGGAGAGGTTGCCGGCGCCCCCGGTGGCATAACCGCGCTGGAAGAGGGAAGCCCCCAGCATCACCATGGTGTCGCGCAGTGCCTGTTCAGTCATGGAAGTACTCCTGAGCCTTGTCGAAGAAGTCGTCGCTCCCGAAATTGCCGGATTTGAGGGCCAGCGACAGGGGGGCGTCGATGGCCCGCACCCAGGGCACACCGGGGGCGATCTGCGGGCCTATGTGGAACGCCTTGACGCCGAGGGCCTGGGTGACCCGGCTCGAGGTCTCGCCACCGGCGATGATGAAGCGGTCCACACCGGCGCCTTGCAGCAGTTGGGCGAGGCGGGCAAAGCAGTGTTCCACCGCATCGCTGGCCGCCTGCTGGCCGTGGGTTTCCTGAATGCGGGCCAGCTCTGCCGGGCTGGTGGTGGCGTAGACCAGCGGCGCCGGGGTACGGGGCTGGTCCAGTACCCAGCGCGCCAGCTCGGCCGGGTAGTCGGCCTCTTCGAGGCAGCGCACCACATCCAGCGCCAGGGCAGGAGCGTGCTGGCGATAGCGGGCCACCTGACGGTTGGTCATCTCGGAGCAGGAGCCCGACAGCACCGCGGCGCGGGTGCCTCTGGGCCAGCCCGCTTCGCGGGCACCCTGCTGATCGCCGCTGCCAAGCTGACGGGCCAGGCCGATGGCGAGGCCGGATCCGCCGGTCACCAGAGGCATGTCGAGGGCGACGGTGGCGATGTCCAGCAGGTGCTGCTCGGTCAGGGTGTCGACCACGGCGTAGCGCACACCAGCTTGCGTTAGCTGCTCAAAGGCGTCGGCAATGGCGCCGGGTCCCTGTGCGATGGTATTGAACGGCACCAGACCGGCACGGCCCTGGGCCTGCCCCTCCATCAGCCGCAGCAGGTTGCTGTCGGTCATGGGGGTGATGGGGTGATGGCGCATGCCGGACTCGGCGAGCGGCTGGGCGCCGACGAAGAGGTTGCCCTGATAGACGGTGCGACCGTTCACCGGCAGGGCCGGGCAGATCAGGGTGAACTTGCTCTCCAGCGCGGCCAGCAGGGCGTCGGTGACGGGGCCGATATTACCCGCCGCCGTGCTGTCGAAGGTGGAGCAGTACTTCTGGTAGATGCGCGGGCAGCCGCGGGCCTTGAGCCAGTCGAGGGCCGCCAGGGAGTCGCGCACTGCCTCATCGGCCGGGCAGGAGCGGCTCTTGAGGCTGATCACCACGGCGTTGACCCCGGTCAGATCCGCCTCTGCCGGGATGCCGGCAAACTGGATGGTGGCGAGGCCGTTCTCCACCAGGAAACCGGCGATGTCGGTGGCGCCGGTGAAGTCGTCTGCGATGACTCCGAGTTTCATGCTTGCTCCTCCTGACCCGGCAGGGTGATGCCTGAGAAGATCTTGATGACGGCGCTGTCATCTTCCTGGCCGTGGCCCGCGTTGCTGGCACCGAGGAACATGTTCAGCGCCGTGCTCGCGAGCGGCAGCGGGAAGCGCAGCGCCTTGGCGGTGTCCGCCACCAGGGTGAGATCCTTGACGAAGATGTCCACTGCGGAGCGGGCCTGGTAGTCACCGGCCAGCACCCGAGGCATGCGGTTTTCAAACATCCAGGAGTTGCCGGCGGCATGGGTCACCACGTCATACATGAGATCCAGGGACACCCCTGCCCGGCTGGCCAGCGCCATGGCCTCGGCGGCCACCGCGATGTGCACCCCGGCCAGCAGCTGGTGGATGATCTTGACTGTGCTGCCCTGGCCCGGCTCGCTGCCGACCCGGTAGACCTTGCCGGCCACCGCATCCAGCACCGGGGCCAGCTTGTCGAAGGCGGCGTCGGCGCCTGCGGCCATCACCGTCATTTCACCGGCATCGGCCTTGATGGCACCACCGGAAACCGGCGCATCCAGCATCGGCAACCCCATCAGCGCCAGCTCGGCAGCCAGGGCGCTCGCCTCTTCGGCGGCGATGGTGGAAGAGACCATGATGGCGGTGCCCGGTTTGAGGTGGCGAGCCAGCCCCGCTTCGCCGAGCAGGATGCGGCGCACCTGGGTGGCGTTGACCACCAGCAACAGCACGGCATCCAGGGTCTCCGCCAGGGGCCTGGCATCGGCCATGACGGCGGCTGCACCGGCCTGCTGCAACTGGCTGCGGGCCTGTTCGCTGAGGTCGATGCCATAGGTGGTGAGCCCGGCCCGCAGGCAGGAACGGGCGGCGCCCATGCCCATGGCGCCCAGGCCGATGACCGCAACATGATAGGGAGTGCTCATCTCGTGATTCCTCGATTACGACTGATGAGCCGATAGTAGAGGCTTGCGGCGGTGAAATATCAGGCGCATGTCACAAAAAGTAACTTAATGTGTGTTAATTTTTGTTATTTGTGAGGATTGAGATTCTTTTGAATCAAAAAGCGGCGCTATTTATGTGAATAAATGTGATTTGTGAGCCCGTTTCAGGTTATTTATCATTTTTTCCCAGGTCGCTGGGGTAGAATGGCGCCTTCCCTTCCCCGAGGTGCGAGGCAAGATGATTCCCGTAGAGCGACAGCAACGAATCCTGCAACTGCTGGCAGAGCGCGGCGTGGTCAGCATAGTGGAGCTGACCGACTGGCTGCAGGTCTCCCACATGACCATCAGGCGCGACATCCAGAAGCTGGAGGAGCAGGGGCGGGTGCTCTCCGTCTCCGGCGGGGTCAGCCTCTCCCAGCGGATCAAGAGCGAGCCCTCACACGCCGCCAAGCGCAGCCTGATGCAGGGAGCCAAGCTGGCGATCGCCCGGCTTGCCGCCGCCCAGGTGAGCGAGGGGAGCACCGTCTATCTGGATGCCGGTACCACCTCCCTGGAGCTGGCCCGGGAGCTGGCGCTTCGGGAAGACTTGATGATAGTGACGAACGACTTCATGGTCTGCGCCTACCTCATCGAGCACGGCCGCTGCCGCCTCTATCACACCGGAGGGCAGGTCATTCGCGAGAACCAGTCCTGTGCCGGGGAGGCTACCGCCCACTTCCTGCGCAACCTCCATCTGGACATCGCCTTCCTGTCAGCCTCCTCCTGGGACAGTCAGGGGATCTCCACCCCGAGCGAACAGAAGGTGCCGGTGAAGCGGGCCGTGGTGGAGTCGGCGGCGACGCGCATCCTCATCTGCGATTCGTCCAAATATGGCAAGGTGGGGACCTTCAACGTGGTGAGCTGGGATGCGATCGATCAGGTGATCACCGACGAGCAACTGCCCCAGAGCGCCCGCGAGGCATTGGCACAGCACGGGGTCAGGGTGACCATGGCGCCGCTGGCCAGTCTGGTGGCCAGCGCCGAACAGGGGTAAGGAAAGGGGCGACAGGGGGCGAATCACAGCGCCGCCTGACCGGGATCAGCGACCCTCTGCGGCCGGTGC
Organism: Aeromonas sp. QDB18; assembly: GCF_027705325.1. NCBI lineage: Bacteria > Pseudomonadati > Pseudomonadota > Gammaproteobacteria > Aeromonadales > Aeromonadaceae > Aeromonas > Aeromonas sp. QDB18. The sequence continues at coordinate 3,673 of NZ_JAPDBQ010000036.1, read as the reverse complement.
ATCCGTCAGCTTGGCGGAGCCCTGGATCACCTCCCCCGCCTTCTCGATGTCCCGTCCCATCCCGTGGATGGTGTTGCAGCCCAGCAACCAGAGGCTGGTGCACAGCACCAGCAGCATGCGATTCGTCTTCATCCTTGCTCCTTTCATGCTATGGGGTCAGTTTGAGCAGGCGCCCCTGGCCTGAATCCGTCAACAGGTAGAGGGCGCCGTCGGGGCCCTCCTTGACGGTACGGATCCGCTCCCCCAGATCGGTCAGCAGCCGCTCTGCCGACACTATCTTGTCTCCGTCGAGGTGCAGGCGCAACAAGGCCTGACCGCGCAGGGCGCCGACCAGCAGATCCCCCTGCCACTCCCTGAACAGGTTCCCCTGATAAAAGGCCATGCCCGAGGGGGCGATGGAGGGCACCCAGATCCAGCGCGGTGCCGTCATGCCCGGCGCGCTCTGGCCCACGCCAATCTTGCCGCCCCCGTACTCCTCGCCAAAGGTCACTCTGGGCCAGCCGTAGTTGTGGCCTGGCAGGATGAGGTTGACCTCGTCCCCGCCCTGGGGACCGTGCTCGTGAGCCCAGAACTGCTGGCTGCCCGGACGCAGGGCCGCCCCCTGCATGTTGCGATGGCCCAGGCTCCAGATCTCCGGCAGGGCCCCCGGCGTCTTGACGAAGGGGTTGTCGGCGGGGACCCGGCCATCCTTGTGCAGGCGCACCGTCTTGCCGAGGTGGTTGTCCAGCGTCTGGGCCCGCTCCCGCTCGCTGTAGCGATCCCCCAGGGTGATGAAGAGATAGCCATCCTCCGTCAGCACCAGGCGGGAGCCGAAGTGGGCGCCGCCGGCCACCTTGGGCTCTTGGCGAAACAGCAGTTGCCAGTCGACGAGGGCCTCTTTTTGCAGCCGGGCCCGGGCCACGGCGGTGCCGGCCCCCCCGTCCCCCGGCTCGCTGTAGCTGAGATAGAGCCAGCCATCGCTGTCCAGGGCGAGATCGAGCAGACCCCCCTGACCCGTGGCGGCGAGGGGCGGCAGGCCGGAGACCACATGGCGGTTGCCACCTGCATCGATGCGCAGCAGACGCCCAGGGCGCTCGCTGACGAGGTAGCCGCCATCCGGCAGGAAGGCGAGCCCCCAGGGGTGGCGCAGCTCCCCTGCCACCGGGGTCAGGGTCAGTGCCCGCACCGGGAGCACCAGGCAGACAAGCAGCAGGGCAAACAGTCGCAACATGGGGGCCTCCTCGCTCGGCCAGACCTGAATGTCGCTGAAGTATAGGGGAGGCAAACGGGAAAACGTGAGCAACAACAAGCCATTGGATGATACCGGCAGCGCCTGTTGTCCCTTGGGGTTGGAAGGGAAAGGGGGTGAGCCAGGGCTCACCCCGTCTGGCTAGAAGAGGGCTGGCACGATGCGAAGCGGGTGATCCGATGGTTTGACTTTGCCTATCTTGCGCTTGGGCAGCTTCACCGGCTCCGCCGGCAGCGCCTCGTAGGGGATGTGCGCCAGCAGGTGGGAGATGATGTTGAGGCGCACCCGTTTCTTGTCCTCGGAGTGGGCCACGAACCAGGGGGCCCAGGCGGTGTCGGTGGCGATGAACATGGCATCCCGCGCCCGGGTGTAATCATCCCAGCGATCGAAGGACTTGATGTCCATGGGGGAGAGCTTCCAGATCTTGCGGCCATCGTCGATGCGATCACGCAGCCGCCGCTCCTGCTCTTGTGGGGTCACCTCCAGCCAGTACTTCAGCAGAATGATGCCAGAGTCCACCAGGGCTTTTTCCACCATGGGGGTGCCAGCCAGGAATTTGTCGCTCGCCTCCTCGCTGCAAAAACCCATGATGCGCTCCACCCCGGCCCGGTTGTACCAGCTGCGATCGAAGATGACGATCTCCCCCGCCGCCGGCAGATGGGGGATGTAGCGCTGGAAGTAGAGCTGGCTCTTCTCCCGCTCCGTGGGGGCGGGCAGTGCGACGACCCGAAAGACCCGGGGGCTGACCCGCTCGGTGATCGCCTTGATGGTGCCCCCCTTGCCGGCCCCGTCGCGCCCCTCGAAGACGATGCAGACCTTGAGCCCTTTGTGCACCACCCACTGCTGCAGCCTGACCAGCTCCACGTGCAAGAGGCGCAGCGCTTTTTCGTATGCCTTGTTGCCAAGGGGCTTTTGCGCCTCGGCCACGACCGGTTCTTCCGTTCTGGATTTTCGTTTGCTGCCCATGATGTCCTTCTCTGTGTCTCGGCGAATGGAGGGCCGTCCTGCCGGACGGCGCCCTTCAAGGGTAGATGACGGTGTGCCGCCACCGGGAGTGGCAACTACCGGGGGATGGCCGGGATCATCTTTGGTGGGGCTCGCGGGGTTGTTGGTGGCAGTGAGACATTGAAGAGGGGGGGCGGGACCTGGCCGCCATGGATGCAGGGGAAATGGCGCAGAAACGCACAAGGGGCTGGCATCATGACGATGCCAGCCCCTTGCTGTGTATGGCGTTCCCGACTGGAGTCGAACCAGTGGCCTGTCCCTTAGGAGCCAAGGTAGGTAGTGTTTCAGAAGGTTTTATAAAGTTGAATTTCCGATGGTAACCTATTGTTTTTAATGTTTATTTTTCTTGTTGTGGGTTTCGGCTAGTTTCATGAAGTCTCACCCTATATCATGTTTGCTGTGGTACCCCAAGTGGTACCCCAAACAGGGGGGAGAGAATGCTATGGCAAGAAAACCGGTAACGCAGGATCGAGAGATCCCCTCATTGATTTTGCAAGGGGAGGCTTCGATTACCCGCTATGCGGTGAAATCTCCCCATGGCGGTGGATTAGCCATTGAAGTTAGGGCTGGGAAGAGCAAGCGGTTTGTCTATCGTTATCGGATTGCTGGTACTCAGGCGACAGTTGTTCTGGGTAATTACCCTGCGTTGTCGTTGGCACGAGCCAGGCTTGAACATGCAGAGCTGGCTGCCCTGGTAAAGAAAGGGATTGATCCACGCAAGCATGTTGCTAGTGAAAAGGCTAAAAATGAAACGGCCCTGACGATGGATGAGCTACTTGGGCGATGGCTCGAAGCGCAGCATGTTGCTCAGGCCGTCAAGCCAAAGACTCTCCAGTGCCATCAGGAGCGTTGGAATCGTCACCTTAAGAAGAGCTTGGGTAATATTCGTCTAATCGATCTTACACGCGCCCATTTGGCGCAAGCGTTAGAGATCACTCGGCGTGCAACAAAAGACGAAACCCGTAAGGGGTTGGGAACGCTGAACCAGATGTTGGATTATGCGGTGGTTCACTGCCTGATCGAGGCCAACCCTGCGAGACTGTTGCGACCCAAGGATTTTGGTGCCAGTGCCGGTTCGCCAAGAGAGCGTTGGCTGACAGTCCCCGAATTGCGCAGGCTATGGAAGGCGATTGATGAGGATCTTGGAAGTGGTGGTAGCTTGGCGGCTGGAGGGCGTGGCGTTTCTCGCCATGCCACTATTTCTCTGCCTGCAGCGAATGCGATCAAGCTATTGATACTGACCGGATGTCGTAGAGGCGAAGTCGCTAATATGCGTTTTTCACATATTAGAGATGATATTTGGACAATCCCTGATACTAAGAATGGGAAGCCACATTCGGTATTCTTATCTCGACAGGCTAAAGCCTGTCTCTTGATCAGATCTTGATCCCCTGCGCCATCAGATCCTTGGCGGCAAGAAAACCCTCCATTTTACTTTGC
>NZ_JAPDBQ010000035.1:0-30308 GCF_027705325.1 Aeromonas sp. QDB18 | reverse complement strand
GCTCATTGCGGAAAAAGGCCATCCCCACGACGAGCCACAAGACCATATCAGAAGGTAAGCGGCGTCGGCGGATAGTGGCCTTTTCAGACAAGGCGGCAGCGGCAGTAATCCATTCGTCGGGAATATGGTCGGCAAAAATGGCCAACCGAGCCAGCATGTCGCCAGATGCCTCAACAACATCGTTCAGATCGTTTGCAATAGACATAAAAAATCCGGAACCAGTGATTGGTTCCGGATTGTCCTACAGCAGAAGGATCGGTCAATGGATCCTTAACTGATCAGCATTGCGGGTTCATCCCGGGCTTTTTTTGTGCGCTTTTCATCCATCAACCTAGAGACGGCGCAGGCACCACATGAAGTAAGCGCCCCCTAACAGGGTGGAGACCAGACCGACGGGCACCTCCTGGGGAAAGAGGATCTGCTGGCCGATCCAGTCCGCCGACACCATCAGCAAAGCACCACAGCCTGCGGCGCCGAGCAGGTGCCAGCGCGCCCTCACCAGCCCCATCAATCTGGCCAGGTGCGGCGCCAGCAGACCGGCAAAGGAGAGCGGGCCTATCACCATGGTGGCACTGGCGGTGAGCACGGCCACCAGCAGCAGGATGGTGAGCTGGGCACGGCCGAGATGGATCCCCAGAGCCGTCGCTACCGCCGGCCCCATGGGCATGAGATCGAGCCAGCGGCTCACCAGCAGGCAGGCTGCCAGCATCAGCAGCGCCAACACCACCAGGGCAAGGGCCACCGGCTGGGTGACGTAATAGGTGGAACCGGACATCCAGGAGAGCAGTTGCTGCACCCGCAGGTCGCCGTTGGCCAGGGCGATGGCCTGCAACGGCTCGAGCAGCGCCGTGATGGCGATGCCAGACAGCAGTATCCGCTCCGGCTGGAAGCCGTTGCGCCGGTTGATAAGCACCAGCAGCAACAGGCAGGCGAAGGCGCCCACCAGCCCCCCTAGCAGCATCATGGGCAGCGGCAAGGCGGGCAGCAACAGGGCCGCCGCAATCACCCCCATGAAGGTGCCACCGCTCACCCCCAGCAGCTCGGGGCTCGCCATGGGGTTGTTGCTGACTCGCTGCAACAGGGTGCCAGCCAGCGCCAGCAACACGCCTGCGGCACCCGCAGCCAGCGTGCGCGGCAAGCGCCACTCCAGTTGGGCCTGCCACCGCAGCCAGCTCGGCCAACCCCAGCCGCCCATCCCCTGCCCAAACAACAGGGAGGCGATCACCGCCGCAGCCAGCCCCAACACCATCAGGCCAACAAGGCGAGTCGGCGCCGGATGGCGGGCCAACTGCAGGGAGGAGTTCGCCTTAGGCGCACTCTGCTTGATGCCAAGACGCGGGATCAGCCAGAGCAGCAGCGGCGCCCCCAACAGGGCCGTCATGGCGCCGGTCGGGATCAGCACAGGCCAGAACCGGCTCAGGGTCTGCAGCAGCAGATCGGTGGCCGCCAGCAACAGGGCGCCGAGGATGGGTGCCCACAGCAGCCGCTGGGCCAGTTTTCTGACCCCCAGCAGCCGCACCATGGCGGGCGCCGCCAGCCCGATAAAACCGATCAGCCCCACCACGCTCACCACGCAGGCGGTGACGAACACGGCGAGACCCAGACCAGCCAGGCGCAGATGCTTGAGGGAGACCCCCAGGCTGCGTGCGCTGGCATCGTCCAGCTCCAGCACTGCCAGCGGGCGCACCAGCACCGCCGCCAGCATCGCGGCCAGCAGCAACCGTGGCAGCAGATAGCCGACGCCGCTCCAGCTGTTCTGGGCCAGAGATCCGCTCCCCCACACCAGCAACCCTTTGAGCTCCTCCTGGAAGAACAGCAGCAATCCCATGCTGATGGCGGCCAGATAGAGGTTGATCACCAGCCCAGCAAAGACGATGACCACGGGATTGAGCTGGCGGCGCCAAGCCAGGGCGAAGACCAGCCCCATTGCCAGGCTTCCCCCGGCCATGGCGATCCACTCCCGCCCGATCAGCAGCCAGGAGGGGGCGAGCAGGGTCACCATCATCATCGCCAGCTGGGCGCCGGAGGCCACCCCCAGGGTGGTGGGCGAGGCCAGGGGATTGCGCAGCACCTGCTGCATCAGGGTACCGGCGAGCCCGAGGGCGGCACCGGCCAGCAGACAGATGGCAAGGCGCGGCAGCCAGCTGAAATGGACCACCGCCTGGCGGGCATCGTCCAGCTCGGGGGAGAACAGGGCCTGCCACCAGAGCGCCCCCGGCAGTTGACGCGCCAGCTCGGTGCAAGCCAGCCCCAGTGTCAGCACCAACAGGCAGAGACCCGGGCGCAGCAGGGGCGAAGAAAGAGAAGATCTCATTGATTTGATCCCCCGGTTGCTCTGTGGACAGCCTGCTCCCGCAAGGCACCGTCCAGCAGGGTGGCGAAGCGGCGGGCCGCCAATATGCCACCAAAACTCCATGTCGCAGGCAGATGGATCACTGGATTATTCTGTACCAGCGGGAGATGCTGCCACAATCCAGGCTCCTGAAGTTTTTCACCAACTCCTACGGGCACGGGGTCCACCACCACCAGCCTGGCCTCCGGCATCCCGAGAAACTGCTCCAGGCTCGCGACCGAGAATCCCCAGGCATTGGTCTCTCCCTGCCAGGCGTTGCGAAGGCCGAGGCGCTGCATCACTGCCTCGAACAGGCTGCCACGGCCAAACACCCGCACATGGCGCTCATCGATGAATTGCACCACCAGCAAGGGGGGCAGATCGGTGGGCTGCGCCGCCTGCATCTGTGCCAGATCCAGCTCCAGTGCGGCGAGCTGGCGTTCGGCCTCCGCCTCTTTGTTGACCAGGGCGGCTATGGTCAGGGTCGCTTCCCGCAGTCGCTGCCACAGAGCGGTGCTCGGTTCATACAGGGTGATGGAGTGCACCGGCGCGATGCGGGAGAGGGTCGGCGCCAGGGGGGCCGCCAGCGGCGAGATGAGAATAAGATCCGGTTTGAGCTCCGCCAGCAGTTCCCGGTTGGGTTGGGCACGCAGCCCGATATCCATCACCCCGGCAGGAAGCTGGGGTTCACCGACCCAGGCGCGATAGGGGGCCACATCCCCCACCGCCATCGGTGTCACTCCGAGCGCCAGCAGGGTTTCGGCTATGGTCCAGTCCACTGTGGCGATGCGGGGCGTGGCGCTGGTGGCGGTGACAAGTTGCCCGGCCTCCCCTGCCAGGGGCAGCAGCAGACTGAGCAGACAGGGCGCCATCTTCAATAAACGGTTCAAGAGCGGCCCCCGGTCAGACGATGGCGATGGCGATGGCGTGGTCATGGGCCGGATGGCGAATGACCTCCATGGGGATGCCATAGATAGCGTTCAGGGTCTCCCCTGTCATGATCTGTTCGGGCTCGCCGTGGGTCAGCAGACGGCCGGAGTGCAGCGCCACCAGCCGATCGCAGAAGCGGGAGGCCATGTTGATGTCGTGAATGACGATGATGACCCCGAGGTTGAGCTGACGGCTGAGCTGCTTGACGAGCGTGAGCACCTCCACCTGATGGGCCACGTCCAGGGCGGCCAACGGCTCGTCCAACAGGATGAAACGGCTCTCCTGAGCCAGCAGCATGGCGAGCCAGACTCGTCCCCGCTCACCGCCGGAGAGGGTATCCACCAGCCGATCGGCAAAGCGTTCGGTGTGGGTCAGGGCGATGGCCCGCTCCACCTGACGGTGATCTTCCGCTCCCATCCGGCCCAGCAGGCCGCGCCAGGGGTAGCGCCCCATCTCCACCAGCTCGCGGCCGAGCAGGTTTTCGGCACTCGGCAGGTGCTGGGGCAGATAGGCCACCTGACGGGCAAACTCCCGGTTGCCCCAGGCAGACAACGGCTGGTCATCGAACAGGATCTCCCCGCCGCTGTGGGGTTGCTGGCGCGCCAGCAGCTTGATCAGGGTCGATTTGCCCGACCCGTTGTGGCCGATGAGGCCATAGACCCGACCTTGCTCGAAGCGAAGGCTGGTGGGGTGCAGCAGCGTGCGGTCATTGACCGCGAAGCTGGCGGATTTCATCTCGAACATAAGCAATTCCTGTGCTGGCTTTCTGCCAGTCTCATCGATGCCAGCATCTGGCCGGCACCTTGCCATCCAGATGGGCGACTGCATCCCGGCTCACCTGCTCGCGCTGCTCGCCGGTCAGTTCGGTGAGGCGGCCCTGGCGCATCTCCAGCAGGCGATCGGCCAGAGAGAAGTAGTGATCGTCGTGGCTGATGGCGATCACCGTCTTGCCCATCTCCTTGAGACGCGGCAACAGCACCTGATAGAAGATGCGGCGGAACTGGGGATCCTGATCCGCGGCCCACTCGTCGAACAGCATCACCTCCCGCTGCTCTGCCAGGGCCAGCAGCAGGGCGACCCGCTTGCGCTGGCCCTGAGAGAGGTCGATATCGGCGATGAAGCCATCCTCGATGGCAAGCTTGCTGCCCATCTGCAACCGCTCAAGCCACTCGGCGACCAGCGCCTCTTTCGGCTCGGGCCCCAGCAAATGCTGGAACAGGTGGTAGTCGGTGAAGATGGCGGAGAAGAGCCCCAGATAGCCGTTGCGATCGGTGACCGGCTCCCCATCCAGCAGGATCCGGCCAGAGACCGGTTGATAGAGCCCGGTCAGCAGCATGGCCAGGGTCGACTTGCCGGAGCCATTGCCACCGATGAGGAATATCTGCTCCCCCCGCTCGATCACCAAATTGATGGGGCCCACGGAGAAACCGCCCTCCCCCTGGTAGTGAAAGCTCACCTGCTCCAGCTCGATGCGCTGCCAGGGGCGAGGCGCAGGCGGCAACGGGAACGCCTCGTCCGGCTCCGCCAGATTGAGGGCAGCTATCTTGTCGAACGCCACCTGGGCGGCGATCAGGGTCGGCAAGGCTCCGATCCCTTGTAGCAAGGGAGTGCGCAGGAACAGCAGGGTCAGGGCGAAGGTGGCGGCCACATTGGTGTTGGCCCAGCCCAGCCCGTTGGCCAGAAAGAAGACCAGGCCGATGGCACCCAGCATCATGATGTTCGACCAGTTCACCGCGCTCAGGTGGTAGGTATCGGCGCGGATGATCTGCTCCCGGTAGTCCCGGGCATTCTGCTCATAGAGCTGGTGGTAGACGAAGTGGGCACGCTCGCGGTTGAGCGCCAGCTCCTTGCTCCCGGCGATGATGGACTGGTAGTTCTGGTAGAGCCTGTCTTCGGCCTGGCGAATGTGCGCCAGGTGGCGATAGACTCGGTTCACCAGCAGCCAGCCCACCACCATGGTCACGGTGACCCAGAGGGCGGTAACACCGAGCAAGGCGGGAGAGAGCAGGCCAAGGTAGATGATGGAGCCCAGGGTGAGCACCAGGCCCTGTACCAGCTCCGGCAGGCGCACGAAGGCGATGGTGATCTGACCGATGTCGCTGGAAAGGGAGGCCAGGAGCGGCCCCTGCCCTATTTGACGCAGACGGGCGACGTCGGTATCCAGCAGTTGCTTGAGCAGGCGGCCACGCAACCGGTAGACGAAATGGTGACCCAGGGTGGTCAGGGCAAGTTGGGATCCGAGCGTGATCACCAGCAGCAGCAAGACAAGGCCGACAAGCTGACCCAGGATCGGCAGCGGATCCCCGACTGATTCGATAAGTGATTGATTGATGAAGGCAATGACGCCTATCCCGCTGACAGCACTCAGCAGGCTGAGCAGGGTAATGGCGATGAAGGGCCAACGGTATTGGCGATAAACCAGTGACAAGAGTTCCATGACAGGCCTGTAGATGAATGGAAGGAGGGCGGGAGCCTTCGCCCCCGCCCGGCCTGTCGCTTACCAGCGGTAGTTGACGGTGCCGACTATGCTGCGCGGCTCGCCGTAGTAGCAGTAGTAGTCGCAGCTCGCCACATAGGTGTCGTTCAGCAGGTTGTTGACGTTGATCTGGGCACGCCAGTTCTTGGCAAAGTCATACCCGATCATCGCATCCCATACGGTGTGTGCCGGTACCTGGGCGGAACCATAGATGGGGGTGTAGTCCGCATTCACCGCGCCGATGCCGACGCTGGAACCCACATAGCGCACGCCGGAACCCAGCTCAAGACCGGATATCGGGCCCTGCTGCACCTTGTAGTTGCCCCAGAAGGAGGCCTGGTGGCGCGGGATCAGGCTCGCACGACGATCGCCGTTGCCGGTGTCATTGGTCTTGGCATCGGTATAGGTATAGGCAGCGGTCAGGCGCAAGGCCTCGGTGGCCTGCACGCTCCCCTCCAGCTCGACCCCCTGGGAGGTCACTTCACCGGCCTGGGTCTGCTGGCCGGAGCCGGTAGAGACCAGGGAGTTGGTCTGCTCCAGATCGAACAGCGCCAGGTTGATGTAGCCATCGAGGAAGCTGGGTGCGTACTTGACGCCGGTCTCGTAGAGCTTGCCTTCCAGCGGCTTGTAGGAGTTGCCGGTGTTGGGGTCTATCCCCGGCAGCACTTCGAAGGATTCCGCATAGGCGAAGTAAGGGGAGAGACCGTTGTCGGCCAGGTACATCAGGCTGCCGGAGAGAGAGAGGTTGTCGTCGTACTGTTTCTCGTTCTTGCTCTTGGCTTCGCTGATGTTGTGGGTTTCCACGTAATCGAAACGACCGCCCGCGGTCAGCAGCCAGCGATCATCCCAGCGGATCTGGTGCTGGGCATAGAGGCCGCTCTGACCCTTGGTGCTCTTCTGATGGGTCGCGGTGGATTCATCAAAACCGGGGAAACCGCTGTAATCCGGGTTCATGGTGTTGATGGCGCCCATGCCATAGTTGTCGGCTTCCTGGCCTTCATTCACATGGCGCTGCAGATCCACCCCCAGCAGCAGGGTCTGCTCCGTGCTGTCGGTGTTCCAGTAGCCCACCATCTGGTTGTCCATGGTGGCGCTCTTGGTATCCCCATCCCGGTAGACCAGGCCGCGGTAGGCGGTGGTGCCTTCATAGGTCGGGAAGATATAGGTCTGGCGCAGCAGCAGATCGTTGTAGTTGAAGCGAACGTTCTGCTTGAACTCCCAGGTCTGGTTGAGCTGGTGGGCCAGCTCGTACCCGGCGGAGATCTGGGTATTGCGATTGCGATCGTAATCCGGCTGGCTCAGGTTGGTGGAGGGATCGATCTGGCCTCCGGAGGTATTCAGGGTGCCGTAAACCGGGAAGAAGCCGTTGGTCGGCACCCCTTCATCGTGCTTGAAGCTGGAAAGCAGCGTCAGCGTGGTGCGATCCGAAATATCCAGGGTCACGCTCGGCGCCAGATAGGCGCGCTCGTTGTAGGTGCCATCCAGCACGCCGTCCCGCTCGTTGTAGAGGGCCACCAGACGATAACGGCTGTTGTCGGTAAGGGTATCGGAGACATCCACCCCGACCTGGCGCAGATCCCGGTTGCCCAGTTGCAGGTTCACCAGTCCCTGCGGGGTCGCGGTCGGACGCTTGCTGATGGCGTTGATGACGCCTCCGGGAGGGGCTTCGCCATACAGAATGGAGGCCGGGCCTTTGAGCACTTCCACGCTCTCAAGGCCGAAGGGCTCCGGAGTCCAGACATAGTAACCGGTGCTGAACAGGCGGTTGCCATCCAGGTAAGAAGCCGCATCGAAGCCGCGCACCTTGAACCAGTCAGCATCCGTGTCCGAACCATAGGACTGGGACAGGACGCCGGAGCGATAGCGCAGGGACTCGTCTAGCTTGAGTACGGCTTGCTGGTCCAGCTCTTCGCGATTGACCACGGAAACGGCACGGGGGGTCTCTGCCATGGGGACCTCGACCTTCATGGCGGTCCCAGTCACGACCATGGTTTCGCCCGCCTTGGGCAACTCTTTATCCGCCTGTTCCACCGCCAACACGGGCAGGGACGCCAGCAGACAGGAGAGCGGCAGCAGCTGTGCGCCTCTCTTTCGCATCACGGCATTCGGGGTATTTTTTTGCGCAATCATATAAGTGTCTCAAATATCAATAAGTTATGTTTGATTTCTTATTATGGGTGCCCAATTGGACCGGTCAGCCCGGCGCCTCAGGCGAATAAAGCAGCGCCATGCTACTACAGGTGCCGTGATCGAATCGATTCAATAATTGCTAATCATTTGCATCTGCATTGTTAATTGATGTTTTAAAGTGTCGTTTGACAACGAAAGGTGCGATGAGGTCACAACAGGCGGAAAGAAGGCAGCATGACGGCCACGAGACCGGTTTTGGCAACAAAAAAGTGGACAGGATCCTTATCCCCAAGCTTTATCCATATTTATCCACATGCTTTGGCGGTAAGATCCCCGCTCTTCACTTTTTCGATGACATCAGGATCCATTCCATGGCCAAACTCAACCTCGTCGTCGGCTCCATGCTGGGGGCCTCCGAATATGTCGCAGATCATGTGGTCGGCCTGCTTGAACAGGCGGGCCACCAGGCGGAGATCCACAACCCCGCCAGCCTGGCCAGGATCCTGACCGAGCCAGGAGCCATCGTGCTGGTGGTCACTTCCACCCATGGTGCGGGGGATGTACCCGACAATCTGCAGCCCTTTGCCCAGGATCTTGCCGAACAGCAGCCGGATCTCGCCGCCTTCAAGTACGGAGTGATCGCCCTGGGGGATCGCAGCTATGACACCTTCTGCCAGGGCGGCAAGACGCTGGATCGGCTGCTGGCAGAGTGCGGGGCAAACCGGATCGGGGAGCGTCTGGAGATAGACGTCACCCAGCACGAGATCCCGGAAGATGCCGCAGAAACCTGGATCCACGACTGGATGACCTTGATCGGCTGATCAGGGCCAGGGAGATCCGGTCACGACCCCCGATCTCCCTGGTTATCCCCAGATCCCTATCCACCAGGTTATTAACAGGGGGATCCGGATAAGTTTTTCCCGATTATTCCCCACATAAGCCAAGATAACTGTGCATAACTTCGGTACCAAGCTCTGCAAAACCTATAGTTATTCATGTATTAGATCTTGCCAACCATGTATCTGTGTATAAAAACCCATGTTATCCCCCCGTTCGCCCCCTCTGGATCCAAGCTTTTCCACAAGCAGCGATCGACCTTAACCGAATGATCTTTATGATCAAAAATGCCTTATCAACAGAAGTCGTGGATCCTAATAAAAGATCCAATAAAAGATCGATCTAAAGATCCTTAAGATCTATTTAACCGATCCCTGATCCATACTGATCCTGAAGTAGACGTTCCCCTCCGGATGCTAAACAGATAGAATGATCCGCCCTTCAGACCAGGCAAACAAAGATCTTCAGGCGTGCAGATCAAGGTGATCCCCAATGCAATACCATGAACAATTTGATGTGATCGTCGTCGGTGGCGGTCATGCAGGAACCGAAGCAGCAACAGCGGCAGCCCGCATGGGTCTCAATACCCTGTTGCTCACCCACAACATAGATACGCTGGGGCATATGTCCTGCAATCCGGCGATCGGCGGGATCGGCAAGGGACACCTGGTCAAGGAAGTCGACGCCCTTGGCGGGATCATGGCGCAGGCCATCGATCTCGGCGGGATCCAGTTCCGCACGCTCAACTCTTCCAAGGGCCCTGCAGTGCGGGCTACCCGTGCCCAGGCGGATCGCCTGCTGTACAAGGCTGTGGTGCGTCAGACCCTGGAGAACTACCCGAACCTGAAGATCTTCCAGCAGGCCTGCGACGATCTGGTCATGGACGGGGATCGCGTCGCCGGGGTCGTTACCCAGAGCGGGATCCGCATCAGCGGCAAGACGGTCGTACTGACCGTTGGCACCTTCCTCAATGGTCTGATCCACATCGGCATGGAGAACTACAAAGGGGGTCGCGCCGGGGATCCTCCCTCTATTGCCCTCGCTCAGCGCCTGCGTGAAATGCCGCTGCGCATCGATCGCCTCAAGACGGGCACGCCACCACGCATCGATGCACGCACCGTCGATTTTTCCGTGATGCAGCAGCAACATGGCGACGATCCTCGCCCGGTCTTCTCCTTCATCGGTAACGCCAACCAGCATCCGCGCCAGATGCCTTGCTACGTGACCCATACCAATGAGCAGACCCACGAGGTGATCCGCAACAACCTGGATCGCAGCCCCATGTACGCCGGGGTGATTGAGGGGATAGGCCCGCGCTACTGCCCGTCGATCGAAGACAAGATCACCCGCTTTGCCGACAAGACGGCGCACCAGATCTTCGTGGAGCCGGAAGGCCTGACCACCCACGAACTCTACCCGAACGGGATCTCCACCAGCCTGCCGTTCGACGTACAGGTGCAGATCGTCCGCTCGATCCGTGGCTTCGAGAATGCCCATATCACTCGCCCTGGCTACGCCATCGAGTACGATTTCTTCGATCCGCGGGATCTCAAGGCCAATATGGAGAGCAAGTGCATCGAGAACCTCTTCTTCGCCGGCCAGATCAACGGCACCACCGGCTATGAAGAGGCCGCTGCCCAGGGTCTGATGGCCGGTCTGAACGCGGGCTTGCGCGCCCAGGGCAAGGAAGCCTGGCACCCACGCCGGGATCAAGCCTACATGGGCGTGATGATGGACGATCTCTCCACACTGGGGACCCGCGAACCCTATCGCATGTTCACCAGCCGTGCCGAATATCGCCTGCTGCTGCGGGAAGACAACGCGGATCTGCGCCTGACCGCCATCGGCCGCGAGCTGGGTCTGGTGGATGATCATCGCTGGAGCCTGTTCAATGCCAAGGTGGAACAGGTGGAGCAGGAACGTCAGCGCATGCGCTCGACCTGGATCCACCCGCAGCATCCGTCTCTGGAGGCCGTCAACGCCCTGGTCAACACTCCCCTGACCCGGGAGCAGAGCCTGGAAGAGCTGCTGCGTCGCCCCGAGGTGACCTACGATGCCCTGATGGCCATCGAGGGTGTGGGGCCTGCATTGACCGATGCGGCTGCCGCGGATCAGGTGGAGATCCAGATCAAGTACGCCGGTTATATCGAGCGTCAGCACGACGAGGTGGAGAAACAGCTGCGCAACGAGAATACCCTGCTGCCGCTGGATATGAACTACCGCGACGTCAATGGTCTCTCCAACGAGGTGATCGCCAAGCTCAACGATGCCAAGCCAGAGACCATTGGTCAGGCGTCCCGCATCTCCGGCATCACCCCGGCGGCCATCTCCATTCTGCTGGTGCACCTGAAGAAACACGGCCTGCTGCGTAAAACCGCCTGAGGAATTCCCCGTTGGACAACATGCTGCAAAGATTGAACGGCCTGCTCATGCAGGCCGGAATTGTTATCACCGAAACCCAGAAGACCCAGTTGGTGCAGTTGGTCGAGTTGCTGCACAAGTGGAACAAGGCTTACAATCTCACCTCGGTGCGAGATCCGGACGCCATGCTGGTCAAGCATATCCTCGACAGCCTGGTGGTGAGTCCTCACCTGCACGGTGAACGCTTCATCGATGTGGGAACGGGTCCGGGTCTGCCCGGACTGCCGCTGGCCATCATCAATCCGGACAAACAGTTCGTGCTGCTCGACAGCCTGGGCAAGCGGATCAACTTCATCCGCCAGGTGATCCTGGAGCTGGGGTTGACCAATGTGACCCCCGTCAAATCCCGGGTGGAGGAGTATCAACCCGAGACCGGATTTGATGGTGTACTGAGCCGGGCTTTCGCCTCCCTGGAGGACATGCTGAGCTGGTGTCATCATCTGCCGTCACCCGAGGGCAGCTTCCTGGCGCTCAAGGGACAATACCCCGAGCAGGAGCTGGCACAGTTGCCTGACAGCATTCGTCTGGTTGCCACCCACAAGCTGGTGGTGCCGGAACTGGAAGGCGAACGCCATCTGCTGGAGTTTAAAGCCATCCAGCCCGAATAGGGCCGCCGCATTCATTTAGGGGACAGTGTGGGAAAAGTCATTGCCATAGCCAACCAGAAGGGTGGAGTGGGTAAAACCACCACCTGTGTGAATCTGGCCGCCTCCATGGCCGCTACCCGGCGCAAGGTGCTGGTGATCGATCTGGATCCGCAGGGCAATGCCACCATGGGCAGTGGCGTCGACAAGTACGATGTCGAGCGCACCGCCTATGAACTGCTGATCGAAGATGCCCCCATCGGCGAGGTGATCATCCCCGAAACCTCGGGAGGCTATCACCTGATCGCCGCCAATGCCGACGTGACCGCGGCAGAAATCCGCCTGATGGAGTTTTTTGCCCGCGAGATCCGCCTGCGCAACGCCCTGGCCTCGGTCAGGGACAAGTACGACTACGTCTTCATCGACTGCCCGCCTTCTCTCAACATGCTGACGGTGAACGCCATGGCCGCCGCCGACTCCGTGCTGGTGCCCATGCAGTGCGAATACTATGCGCTGGAAGGGCTGACCGCCCTGGTGGACACCATCAGCAAGCTGGCAGCCGTGGTCAATCCGGAGCTGAAGATCGAAGGGGTGCTGCGCACCATGTTCGATCATCGCAACCGGCTGGCCAATGATGTGTCCGATCAGCTGAAACAGCATTTCGGGGACAAGGTCTATCGCACCATCATTCCCCGCAACGTAAGACTGGCGGAGGCGCCGAGCTTTGGCGCGCCAGCCATGCACTATGACAAATCATCGGTGGGGGCCAAGGCCTATCTGGCCCTGGCTGGCGAGATCCTGCGCCGCCAGGAACAGGAGTCCCAGCCGCTCACCGCAGATCGAGAGAGCATATGACGCCGAAGAAACGTGGGCTGGGCAAGGGGCTGGACGCCCTGCTCAGCACCAGCACGGCCGCCCGCCAGAAACAGGTGATGAGCGACCAGCGCACCGAACAGGCCATGGCCCCGGCCAATCAGGGGGAATTGCGCAAGCTGCCGGTGGAGTGGTTGCAGTCCGGCAAATACCAGCCGCGCAAGGACATGTCCCAGGATGCGCTGGAGGAGCTGGCCAACTCCATCCGTGCACAAGGGGTGATCCAGCCCATCGTGGTTCGCTCCATCGGTGAAAACCGTTTCGAAATCATTGCTGGTGAACGCCGCTGGCGCGCCTCCCAGCTGGCCCGTCTCGAAGTGGTGCCCTGCCTGGTCAAGGATGTCGCCGACGAGGCGGCCGTCGCCATCGCACTCATCGAGAACATCCAGCGTGAAGATCTCAACGCCATCGAGGAGGCCGTCGCCCTCCAGCGCCTGCTGACGGAGTTCGAACTGACCCACCAGCAGGTTGCCGAGGCGGTGGGCAAGTCCCGCACCACGGTCACCAACCTGCTGCGTCTCAACCAGCTCAACGAGGACGTGAAGCGCTTCGTGGAACACGGCGACCTCGACATGGGGCATGCCCGTGCCCTGCTCGCTCTGAGCGGCCAGGCCCAGTCAGAGCTGGCCAAACTGGTGGCCCAGAAGGGGCTGACAGTGCGAGATACCGAGAAGCTGGTGCAAAAAGCACTGGAACCGGCAAAAACCAGGGTTGAACCCGTCCGCGATCCGCAGTTTGGTTATCTCGAGCGCCAGATTTCTGAAAAAATTGGCAATCAGGTGCAACTTCAGCCGGGCAAGAAAGATAGCGGCAAGTTAGTAATAAGTTACGATAACTTGGCAGATTTGGACCGGGTATTGGGCTATTTTGGCCTGTCAGAATCGTGATTTTTACGCTTTTTGTAGTAATAAAACATCCATTACTTTCGATATGAACATAACCTTAATTTCGCGCGGAAAGCCGCAAAAATTAAGGATTTTTGCCATGTTGCAATAGCCGTCTTCACGGGTATAATTTGACCGGCTTTTCGAGCTGTGAACCTGGGGTCTTCGGATCCCGATTTTTTACAGTTCTGTAATGTTCAGGGGTAGGTTGGTGAAGCAGAAAATAGCCTTGGAAGGTTTGACGCTGGCCTTGGCTATGCTCGTTTGTCAGCTGGTCCTGATCCTGGCGATCGCCACCGTCTGGTTTTATCAGGCGGGAGAGTTCGCCGGACAATCCTCTCTCTACGGAGGAGGGATGTACTGGGTTCCTCAAGCCCTGTTCACGCTCTGGGTTCTGCGCCGCAAGGTGACGAAAGAGAGCGTAGGCCTGGTTTTGCGGGACTTTTATGGTGGGGCAGGGATTAAGCTCATTACTACAACAGGACTTTTCGCCCTGCTGTTTGGCGCCGGGATTGAGGTCGACACCGCCTCGTTCTTCGCCACTTATATCCTCGCCCTCGTTGTACAGTGGATAGTTTCATTCACGCTTAACAACCACTATTAGGAAAACTCATGTCTGCAACCGGAGAAGTCCTGACTCCTCAGGGATATATCTCCCACCACCTGACCCACCTGCAGGTAGGGTCCGGGTTCTGGACGGTGAATATCGATTCCATGATATTTTCCGTCGTGCTAGGCGCCCTGTTTATCTGGTTGTTCCGCAAGGTTGCCGTCAAGGCCACCAGCGGTGTGCCCGGTAAGCTGCAGTGCTTTGTGGAGATGCTGGTCGAGTTTGTGAATGGTAACGTCAAGGACATCTTTCATGGTCGTAACAAGGTCATCGCACCTTTGGCCCTGACGGTGTTCGTGTGGATCTTCCTGATGAACTTCATGGACCTGATCCCCGTTGACTTTATCCCTCACGCTGCACAGTTGATGGGTGTTCCCTATCTGCGTGTGGTTCCCTCTGCTGACGTTAACATCACCATGTCCATGGCTTTGGGCGTGTTCTTCTTGATCCTGTACTACAGCATCAAGGTCAAGGGTATCAGCGGGTTCGTGAAGGAGCTGACGCTTCAGCCTTTCAACCACCCTGCTGCCATCCCGGTTAACTTCATCCTTGAAACCGTCACGTTGATTTCCAAGCCTGTTTCATTGGGTCTGCGACTGTTCGGCAACATGTATGCTGGCGAACTGATCTTCATCCTGATTGCGGGTTTGTTACCCTGGTGGTCACAGTGGATTCTGTCCGTGCCTTGGGCAATCTTCCACATCCTGATCATCACTTTGCAGGCGTTTATCTTCATGGTTCTGACCATCGTCTATCTGTCGATGGCGCAGGAAGACCATGGTTGATGCAACTCAAATAATCCTTTTTATACAATCAATTACATCTAAATAAATGGAGATCCTCATGGAAAACTTGAACATGGACCTGCTGTACATCGCTGCTGCAATGATGATGGGTCTGGCGGCTATCGGCGCCTCCATCGGTATCGGTATCCTGGGTGGCAAGTTCCTGGAAGGTGCAGCTCGTCAACCTGACCTGATCCCTGTTCTGCGTACCCAGTTCTTCATCGTGATGGGTCTGGTGGATGCGATCCCGATGATCGCCGTTGGTCTGGGTCTGTATGTGATGTTTGCGGTTGCCTAAGTCATTACGACTCACGCAGAACCCATTAACTAACTAAAGAGGACATCGGCTGTGAATATCAACGCCACCCTCCTCGGCCAAGCAGTTGCTTTTTTCATCTTCGTAGTGTTTTGCATGAAGTACGTATGGCCGCCGCTGATGGCTGCCATCGAAGCCCGTCAGAAAGAAATAGCTGACGGCCTCTCTTCTGCAGAGCGTGCCAAGAAAGATCTGGAGCTGGCCAAGGCCAACGCCACCGATCAGCTGAAAGAAGCCAAGCTTCAGGCTGCTGAAATCATCGATCAGGCCAACAAACGCAAGGCCCAGATCATTGATGAGGCTGCTGTCGGAGCCCAAGCTGAGCGGGAGAAAATCCTGGCTCAGGGCCGTGCAGAGATCGAAGCTGAACGTCATCGTGCCAAAGAAGAACTGCGCAAGCAGGTTGCTGCTCTTGCCATCGCGGGTGCAGAGAAGATCCTGGCACGCCAAATCGACCAGGCTGCCAACAGCGACATCGTCGACAAACTGGTAGCAGAACTGTAACGGGAACGGGGCTATGTCTGAACTGACTACAATCGCTCGCCCCTACGCCAAGGCTGCTTTCGAGTTTGCCGTTGAGCACAAGGCGGTTGACCAATGGCTGGAGATGCTCGATTTCGCCGCTCAGGTGGCAGAAAACGAGACCATGCACAGCCTGGTAAACGGCTCCGTTGCTGCCGAAGAACTGGCAAAGCTGTTTGTCGGTGTCTGCGGTGAGCAGCTCAACGAGCACGGTCAGAACCTGATCCGGGTGATGGCCGAGAATGGTCGCTTGGGTGTGCTGCCGGCGGTCGTTGCCGAATTCGTCGCGCTCAAGGCTGAACTGGACAAAGAAGTTCAGGCTGACGTGATTTCGGCGATCGAACTGACCGACCAGCAGAAAGCCAATATTCAGGCTTCTCTGGAACAACGTCTCGCGCGCAAAGTGAAGCTGAATTGCAGCACAGATGCGTCCTTGATGGCCGGGGTGCTCATCAAGGCCGGTGATCTCGTTATCGACGGCACGGTCCGCGGTAAGCTGGATCGCATGGCCGATGCGCTGCAATCTTGATTGGGGTATTAGAGCATGCAACTGAATTCCACTGAAATCGCCGAGCTGATCAAGCAGCGCATTGCGCAGTTTGATGTCAAAAGCGAAGCGCGTAACGAAGGTACCATCGTTTCTGTAAGCGACGGTATCATTCGTATCCACGGTCTGGCCGATGCCATGCAGGGTGAGATGATCGAGCTGCCGGGCAACCGCTTCGCTCTGGCATTGAACCTGGAGCGTGACTCCGTTGGTGCCGTAGTAATGGGTCCCTATGCTGATCTGGCCGAAGGGATGAAGGTAAAGGGTACCGGCCGCATTCTGGAAGTGCCGGTCGGTCGTGGTCTGTTGGGCCGGGTGGTCAACACCCTGGGTCAGCCGATCGACGGTAAGGGTCCGGTAGACAACGACGGCTTCTCGCCGATCGAAGTGATCGCCCCGGGCGTTATCGAGCGTAAGTCTGTTGACCAGCCAGTCCAGACCGGTCTGAAAGCCATCGATGCCATGATCCCTATCGGTCGTGGCCAGCGTGAGCTGATCATCGGTGACCGCCAGGTTGGTAAGACCGCCATCGCCATCGACACCATCATCAACCAGAAAGATTCCGGCATTAAGTGCGTCTACGTTGCGATCGGCCAGAAGGCCTCCACCATCGCCAACGTGGTGCGCAAGCTGGAAGAGCACGGTGCCCTGGCCAACACCATCGTGGTCGTGGCTTCTGCCTCCGAAGCGGCTGCTCTGCAGTACCTGGCTCCCTACGCCGGTTGCTCCATGGGCGAGTACTTCCGTGACCGCGGCGAAGACGCACTGATCATCTATGATGACCTGTCCAAGCAGGCCGTTGCCTATCGCCAGATCTCCCTGCTGCTGCGCCGTCCGCCTGGACGTGAAGCTTACCCGGGTGACGTCTTCTATCTGCACTCCCGTCTGCTGGAGCGTGCTGCTCGCGTCAACGCCGAGTACGTAGAGAAGTTCACCAACGGTGCCGTGAAAGGCCAGACCGGTTCCCTGACCGCCCTGCCGATCATCGAAACCCAGGCCGGTGACGTCTCCGCGTTCGTTCCGACCAACGTGATCTCCATCACCGACGGCCAGATCTTCCTGACCTCCCAGCTGTTCAACTCCGGTATTCGTCCGGCGGTTGACCCGGGTATCTCCGTATCCCGTGTGGGCGGTGCTGCTCAGACCAAGATCGTCAAGAAGCTGTCCGGTGGTATCCGTACCGCGCTGGCCCAGTACCGCGAACTGGCGGCATTTGCCCAGTTCTCTTCCGACCTGGACGATGCCACTCGCAAGCAGCTGGATCACGGTCAGAAAGTCACCGAGCTGATGAAGCAGAAGCAGTACTCTCCGATGAGCGTGGCCCAGCAATCCCTGGTGCTGTTCGCCGCCGAGAAGGGTTATCTCGCTGATGTCGAACTGAGCAAGATCGTCGACTTCGAAGCCGCTCTGCTCTCTTACGCCAATACCCAGCATGCCGAGCTGATGGCTGAAATCAATGCCAAGGCCGACTACAACGACGCGATCGTTGGCAAGCTGACTGCGTTGCTGGATGACTTCAAGGCAACCCAGACCTGGTAAGCGTGTGTGGCAGCGCAAGCTGCCACCTGATGGAGAGAAGAGATGGCCGGCGCAAAAGAGATACGTAACAAGATCGGGAGTGTGAAGAACACTCAGAAGATCACCAGCGCTATGGAAATGGTGGCAGCGAGCAAGATGCGCCGTGCGCAGGAACGCATGTCTGCCAGCCGTCCGTACGCTGAAACCATGCGCAAGGTGATCGGCCATATCGCTCAGGGGAACTTGGAATACAAGCACCCCTACCTCATCGAACGTGAGGTGAAGCGAGTGGGTTACATCGTCGTCTCCACCGACCGTGGCCTGTGTGGTGGTCTGAACATCAACCTGTTCAAGGCTGCCCTCAATGATATGAAGCAATGGAGCGCGAAAGGTGCCAAGGTTGACCTGGCATTGATCGGTAACAAGGCCTCCAACTTCTTTGAACGGCACGGCGCCAAGGTGAAAGCCCACGTCTCCGGACTGGGTGATAACCCGAGCGTCAATGACCTGATCGGTTCAGTGAAGGTCATGCTGAAGGCTTACGACAACGGTGAGATTGACAGGCTGTATCTGGTGTACAACAAGTTCGTCAACACCATGGTTCAGCAACCAAAAGTCGATCAACTGCTGCCTTTGCCCGTAACAGAAGACAGCAAGCTCGCCAAGAAGCACCACTGGGACTACCTCTATGAGCCGGATCCCAAGCAACTGCTGGATACCCTGCTGATTCGCTACGTCGAATCCCAGGTCTACCAGGGTGTGGTAGAAAACTTGGCAAGTGAACAGGCAGCCCGAATGGTTGCCATGCAAGCCGCGACTGACAACGCCGGCAACCTGATTAACGATCTGCAACTGGTATACAACAAGGCCCGTCAGGCCAGTATTACCCAGGAGCTCACAGAGATCGTTTCCGGTGCTGCTGCGGTGTAAGGCAAGGGTTATCAAAGGTTTAGAGGATTTGACATGAGTAACGGTTTCATCGTCCAAATCATCGGCGCTGTGGTGGACATCGAGTTCCCGCAGAATGCCGTGCCCCAGGTGTACGATGCACTGAAGGTTGTCAGCGAAGGCCAAGGCCAGGGTCTGGTACTGGAAGTTCAGCAACAGATCGGCGGCGGCGTCGTGCGTTGCATCACCATGGGTTCCTCCGACGGTCTGCGTCGTGGGTTGGAAGTAGTTAACAGCGGCAAGGCCATCCAGGTACCGGTCGGTACCTCGACCCTGGGCCGTATCATGAACGTACTGGGCGACCCCATCGACGAGAAGGGTCCGATCGGCGAAGAAGAGCGTTGGTCCATCCACCGCGAAGCCCCCAGCTACGAAGATCAGTCCAACAGCACCGAGCTGCTGGAGACCGGCATCAAGGTTATCGACCTGGTATGTCCGTTTGCCAAGGGTGGTAAGGTTGGTCTGTTCGGCGGCGCCGGTGTAGGCAAGACCGTCAACATGATGGAGCTGATCCGTAACATCGCGATCGAGCACAGCGGTTACTCCGTGTTCGCCGGTGTAGGTGAGCGTACCCGTGAGGGTAACGACTTCTACCACGAGATGATGGAGTCCAACGTACTGGACAAAGTATCTCTGGTTTACGGTCAGATGAACGAGCCGCCCGGAAACCGTCTGCGCGTGGCGCTGACCGGCCTGACCATGGCCGAGAAGTTCCGTGACGAAGGTCGTGACGTGCTGTTCTTCGTGGACAACATCTACCGTTACACCCTGGCCGGTACCGAAGTATCCGCACTGCTGGGCCGTATGCCCTCCGCAGTAGGTTACCAGCCGACCCTGGCCGAGGAGATGGGTGTTCTGCAAGAGCGCATCACCTCCACCAAGACTGGTTCCATCACCTCCGTACAGGCCGTTTACGTGCCTGCGGATGACTTGACCGACCCGTCTCCGGCGACCACCTTCGCCCACCTGGATGCGACCGTCGTACTGTCCCGTCAGATCGCGGCACTGGGTATCTACCCGGCCGTTGACCCGCTGGACTCCACTTCCCGTCAGCTAGATCCGCTGGTGGTTGGCAAGGAGCACTACGAGACCGCTCGTGGCGTTCAGACCGTACTGCAGCGCTACAAGGAGCTGAAGGACATCATCGCCATCCTGGGTATGGATGAACTGTCAGAAGAAGACAAACTGACCGTAGCCCGTGCCCGTAAGATCGAGCGTTTCCTGTCCCAGCCGTTCTTCGTGGCCGAAGTATTTACCGGTTCTCCGGGCAAATACGTGCCGCTGAAGGAAACCATCCGTGGCTTCCAGGGCATCCTGAAGGGCGAGTATGACGATCTGCCGGAGCAGGCGTTCTACATGGTTGGCGGCATCGACGAAGTCGTCGAGAAGTCCAAGAAACTGTAAGCCTCGATAGGAGGGCCCATGGCTGAGATGATCTCCTTTCACCTGGATGTGGTGAGCGCCGAAGGAAAACTGTTTTCCGGTCGCGTGCAATCTGCCCAGGTATCAGGCTCCGAAGGTGAGCTGGGTCTCCGCCACGGTCATGCTCCGTTGCTGACTGCCATCAAGCCGGGCCTGGTCCGCTTGATCAAGCAAAATGGTAGCGAAGAGGTGCTGTACATCTCCGGCGGCATGCTGGAAGTACAACCCGAAGCCGTGACCGTGCTGGCCGATACCGCCATTCGCGCAGACGATCTGGATGAGGCGAAAGCCCAGGAAGCCAAGCGTCGTGCCGAAGAGCGGATCAACAGCTCCCATGGTGATATCGACTATGCTCAGGCATCTGCCGAGCTGGCCAAAGCGATGGCCCAGCTGCGGGTTATCGATATCGTCAAAAAGAATTACCGCTAATCACGGTGATGCAAAAAGCGACCTTCGGGTCGCTTTTTTTTTGCCCGTTGGATAGACTCCGCCCAGCATTTCCACCTGTTTCAAAGGCTAGCTATGTCTCTCAATGTCGTGATCCTGGCTGCGGGTAAAGGTACTCGTATGCGTTCTGTTCTCCCCAAGGTGCTGCACCCCGTGGCCAACAAGCCCATGGTCTCCCATGTGATCGATACCGCTCGCCAGATTGGTGCCGAACAGTTGCACCTGGTCTATGGCCACGGTGCCGAGCTGCTCAAGGAGCGGATCGTCGCGGAAGATGTGAACTGGGTACTGCAGGCCCAGCAGCTGGGAACCGGCCACGCGGTGGCCCAGGCCATCCCGTTCTGGAACGACGAAGACGACGTGCTGGTGCTCTACGGCGATACCCCGCTGATCCAGCCGGAGACCCTGCAACGGCTGCTGGCCGCCAAGGCAAGCGATGGCATGGCGCTGCTGACCGTGGTGCTGGACAACCCGACCGGCTATGGCCGCATCGTGCGCGACAATGGCCAGGTGATCGGCATCGTCGAGCAGAAGGATGCCAACGCCGAGCAGCTCGCCATCCGCGAGGTGAACACTGGCGTGCTGGTGGCCAACGGCGGCCAGCTGCGCAGCTGGCTGTCGCGTCTGGACAACAAGAATGCCCAGGGCGAGTTCTATCTGACCGACGTCATTGCCATGGCCCACGGTGACAACTGCCCCATCGCTGCAGTCCATCCGGACAGCGCCATGGAAGTGGAAGGAGCCAACAACCGGGTGCAGTTGGCTGCGCTTGAGCGCAGCTACCAGCAGATGCAGGCCGAGAAGCTGATGATCGCCGGCGCCACCCTGATCGACCCGGCCCGCTTCGATCTGCGCGGCACCCTGGAAATCGGGGAGGAGGTGGTGATCGACGTCAACGTCATCATCGAAGGCAAGGTGGTGCTGGGCAATCACGTGCGCATCGGTGCCGGCAGCGTATTGAAGGATTGCGTGATCGGCGACCACACCGAGGTGAAACCCTACTCCGTCATCGAAGGTGCGCAAATTGCTGACCAGTGCTCGGTCGGGCCCTTTACCCGCCTGCGCCCGGGTGCCGTGCTGGAGCAGGATGCCCATGTCGGCAACTTCGTCGAGATGAAGAAGGCTCGGCTGGGTGTGGGCTCGAAGTGCGGTCATCTGACCTATCTGGGTGATGCCGAGATCGGAGCCGGTGTGAATATCGGTGCCGGCACCATCACCTGCAATTACGATGGGGTGAACAAGTTCCAGACCATCATCGAGGACGATGTCTTCGTCGGCTCCGATACCCAGCTGGTGGCGCCGGTGCGGATCGGCAAGGGGGCGACCCTGGGGGCGGGTTCCACCATCACCAAGGATGTGGCGGAAAACGAGCTGGTGATCACCCGGGTGCCCCAGCGCCACATTCCGAACTGGCCCCGTCCGGTCAAGAAGAAGTGATGCCCGATCAATGAAATGCAAACCGGCGCCCGAGGGCGCCGGTTTTTTTGCTTATGGCTGATGGCTGGTGTTACTGGTCGATGGCTGGGGGGCCGCCCATGCGGTGGCGGAGGGACTGCTCTCCATCACCTGATACCAGTCGAGCTTGCGAGTCAGCCCCATGACCAGCGCCAGGGTGGCGAACAGCAGCAGGGCACCGAGCAACAGGGCTGTCTCCTCGGCCTGCAGCAGCCCG
This sequence comes from Aeromonas sp. QDB18, assembly GCF_027705325.1. NCBI lineage: Bacteria > Pseudomonadati > Pseudomonadota > Gammaproteobacteria > Aeromonadales > Aeromonadaceae > Aeromonas > Aeromonas sp. QDB18. Next base: position 8,054 of record NZ_JAPDBQ010000035.1, on the reverse strand, counting down.
AACAGAATGGCGTAGACCAGCCCCAGCAGGGCGGCGAATCCCATGCCCTGTTTCGGGCCGCCCAGCACATGGCTCAGGTAAAAGCCGTTGAGGGCCACACTGGCCAGGGCGGCAATGAGATAGGCCAAGGTAAAGCCGAGATGCTCGGTCAGCGCCAGCAGCACCAGATAGAAGATGGCCAGCCCCATGCCCACCAGCGCGTACTGGATGGGGTGTACCCGCAGCCCTTTTAGCAGCTCGAACATGAAGAAGCTGATGAAGGTGAGGCCGATGAACAGCAGGGCATATTTGGCGGCCCGCTCGTTCAGCTGATAGTGATCCACCGGTTGCACCAGGCTGACGCTGAATGACGGCAGTTGGGTACCGGCTCCCTTCATCATGCGGTTGAAGCGGCTCTCCATGTCGGTGGCGAACCAGCTGGTCTGCCAGCTTGCCTCGAACCCTTGATCCGCAAGGGTGCGTTCACCGGGCAGAAAGTCGCCGAGAAAATTGGGATGGGGCCAGTTGCCGCTCAGGTGAAACCGGCTGTCCTGTCCGAGCGGCACCACTTCCAGCGCGTTCATGCCCTGCAGATCCAGCTCGATGTGAAAGCGGCCATCTTCGTCTGGCAAGGCGTCGAGCGGGGCATGGATCCCCACTCGCCCGTCTCCCAGCTGGGCGCCAGGGGCAAACGGGATGCGTTGCTCTCCCCATTGCAGTTCGGGTACACGGCTGATGCCCCGGGCATCGGAGAGGATCAGGCTGAGATAGGGTTTACCCGGCACCAGGGCGGGATCCGCCGGGTCGAAGCTCAGGTTCGGGTTGCCGGCCACCAGCCCCTTGTCAGCCAGGCTGGTGGGCATCAGGCCGGAGAGAGAGAGGCGACTGTGATAAATCTGGGCCTGATAGATGCCGAGCTTGCGCGGGGTCACCTCCATGCTGGCCCGCACGTCCAGCCTCTTGGGCAGCAGGTAGCGATAGACCTGCTCCTTGCGCACGAAATGTTTGCCATCCTGCTCGACGGTGACGGCCCGGGTATAGGGCTGTACCAGTACGGGCCCCATCAGGCGCTGGGGCCCGCTGTGGCTGGCCATGATGCTGTGAATGGCCTGACTGCGATAGGCCTGGCGCTCCCGATTCAGCTCCATGATGGCGTGAACCGGGATCATCATCAGCAGGCAGAGCAACAGCAGCAGGGCGATCTTGTGGGTGAAAATCTGTTTGACCATGACACGTCTCCTTGTTGTTGAACGGGAGTGTGCCGGGGTCGCGTGAAGGGAGGATGGGGCAGTGTGAAGTAGTGGTGAAGGGGGATAAAAAAACCGGCGCGAGGCGCCGGTGTTGCTGGCATCAGAGTGTCTTCAACCGGGCCGGCAGGGCGGCGAACACATCCTCCCTGGCCCTGAGGGAAGCGAACTGCTTGCCCGGCGTCTGGATGACGGTGTGGACGAAGATGAGCGTCTTGTCCTGTTTGCTGGCCCAGCCGACGAACCAGCCGATCTGCTGCTCCCTGTCCAAGCTGCCATCCAGCAGCTTGGGGTAACCCATGCCGGTCTTGCCGTGGATCTGCCAACCGTCGATGTCGGGCTGACGCATCAGGTTGGCGGTATGGCGCAGGGTCTGGGAGGAGACCGGCAGCTTGCCGCTCACCATCTTGCCAAGGAAGCGGGCTTGCTCCTGGGGGCTGATGGCGAGGCTGGCGCTGAGCCAGGCCTGGGTCAGACCGTCGTGCTTGCCCGGGTTGCCTTCGAGATCCCGGTTGCCGTAGTCGAAGCTGTCCACGTAGTGCTGGAAGCGAGCCTCTCCCAGCCACTCGGTGAGGCGCTGCGAGTACCAGATGACCGAGAATTGCATCCAGCTGCTCGGGGTGGTGGTCTGTTTCCACTCCGGCAGGAAATCAGGATCACCGGCCTTGAACGGCAGGGCAGGCAGTTGTTCATCCACCAGGAAGCCGCTGTCATAGCCCATCAGTGCCAGCGGGATCTTGAAGGTGGAGGCCGGGGTCAACTGGGCGGCACAGTCCCCCTGGGTGCTGACGGGTTTGCCGGTGCCGTCGGCAAACAGCATGCAGCCAGAAGCGGCGCTGGCAGGCAGTGCACAGAAGAGGCCAGCAGCAAGCAGACTGGACAACAGCATACGGGGCATATCTATCTCCTTGATTAATATGAATGCGCATCGACGGGGAAGGTCGTCATCGAGGAGGTGCAGCTTAGCCCGGCTCTGTGTGCTTGGTGTGAAGTGTCCTCAGTTGCCGGGCAGCCAGAGTGTGGCCAGCACCCCCCCGTCCGGCTGATTGGCAAGAGCAAGATGGCCGCCATGCTGGCGTGCCACCTCCATGGCAAAACTGAGCCCTAGGCCGCTGCTTTTTCCCTTGTCTGGCCTTGGCAGGGAGTAGAAACGCTCGAAAATCCTGGGCAGCGCAAAGTCGGGAATGCCTGGCCCCTGATCTCGCACCCGGAAGCAATACCCCCCTTCCTCCATGGCGCCGCTCAGCACCAGGGTACTGCCGACGGGGGCAAAATCGAGGGCGTTGTCCAGCAGGTTGCCAAGGGCCTGCTCCACCAGCAGGGGATCCCACTTCTGCTTCTGACCTTCCCCCAGCTCGGCGTGCAGGGATATCTGGCGGCGCTGGGCCTGGATCTGGCGGGCGTCGAGCACCCGTCTGCCCAGCCTGGCCGGCTCGACGGATTGTCTGTCCAGCCCCTGCCCTGATTCGAGGCGAGCGAGTTGCAGCATGCGCTCGATCAGCTGCTGCATGCGGGCCGTCTCCAGATTGATGTTGCCGATAAAGCGCTTTGCGATGTCCGGCGGCGGCGCCTCGGCCAGAATCTCCCCCGCCCCGCGAATGGCCGCCAGCGGGCTTTTGAGCTCGTGGGTCAGGCTGTGGACATAGGCCTCGATATAGGCCTTGCCGTCCAGTTGGCGGCGCATGGTTTCCAGGGAGTGGCCTAGCCTGTCCAGTTCGGGGCTGTAGAGGCGCGGCAGGCTGGCGGGCTGACCCTGGCTGATTGCATCTGCATAGTGCACCAGCTTGCCGATGGCGCGGTTGAGCCACCACACCAGCAAGGCGCCGATGAGCAGCGAGATGAACAGCAGCAGGGCCGCCCCTTTCAGCAACTGGTGTTCGCTGCGCTCTATCATGGGCTGCAGGGTGCTGTTGGGCTTGGCGACGGTGAGGGAGCCGAGGATGTCATCCCCTTCCCGCAGCGGGGCGGCCACGTGCATCACCGAGCTGGCGGGATCGTCGGGGTCGCTGCGGGTGCTGCGGGCGCCATATTCGCCGCGCAGGGTCAGGTAGACGTCGTTCCAGCGCGAGTAGTCCTTGCCCAGATCCACCCCGTCCGAGTCGTAGACCACCCTGCCTTTTGCGTCGGTCACATAGATGCGGTACTCCGCCTGCTGCTTGAGGTGGCCATCGATGAGTGCATTGATGGGACTCTGGTTGAGGCGGGCGAAGGCGCTGGCCAGCCGGCCATTCGCCATCTTTCCTTCCTGCATGTCGTCCAGGGCCAGGGGGGCCAGCATCTGCGCCATGTCTACCAGGGTATCTTCGGTGGCGCTGCGTACCCCGGGCTTGATCTCCTCGACGAAGATCTCCAGCACGAACCAGGCGGCCAGGGCGAAGATCAGCACCAGGCCGCACAGCAGTTGCAATCCGATTCTCATCTCATCCCCCTGCCGATGCCCGGCCACCCCGAGTTCATGCCAGCTCCAGACTGTAGCCCAGCCCGCGGTGGGTCAGGATCAGGTTGGCGTCAGGGTCCCGCTCCCGCAGCTTGGCCCGCAGAGTCTTGATGTGGGTGTCGACGGTGCGATCCAGACTCTCTTCCGCATCCTGCCACACCAGATCCATCAGCTGCTGGCGGGAGTAGACCCGACCCGGCGCCAGCATCAGGGTCTTGAGCAGCAGGTACTCATAACGGGTGAGCGTCAGGGGCTGGCCCAGGAAGCAGATGCGTGCCCGCTCCTCGTCCAGGGCGAGTGGCTGTATCGGCTGGGAGGGGGCGGGCTGGCTGCGGCGCAGGATGACCCGCACCCGGGCGCACACCTCACGGGGCGAGAAGGGTTTGGCCACATAGTCGTCTGCCCCTATCTCCAGCCCGATCAGCCTGTTTATCTCCTCGCTGCGGGCGGTGAGAAACATCAGGGGAATATCGGTCAGTGCCCGTACCCGCTTGCACAGTTCGAAACCGCTGATATCCGGCAGCCCCACATCCAGGATCAAAAAATCCGGTCGCGTCTGTTCCAGTCGCGCCAGCAACGGCTGACCGAGGGGGAACCACTCCACCTCGAAACCATCGGTCTGCAGGGCATAGATCAGGGTATCGGCAATGCTGGCTTCATCTTCCACCAGCCAGATGAGTCGTTTTTGCATGGCGTCCTCGTCGCAAATCGGCTCCTCATTCTGGCATCGAACCAAATCGGATCCTATTTGCCGTTTGATTTTTCCCGAAAAGGCATTAATATTTCGCCATTCTTTCGAATCGAAACTTATAGATGACCAAACGCAACACACAGCAGCGCCGTCACACCATAGTGAGTCTGGTGCAGGAGCAGGGGGAAGTCAGCGTCGATGCCCTGGCCAAACACTTCGCCACTTCCGAGGTGACCATCCGCAAAGATCTGGCGGTGCTGGAGACCGGTGGCCTGTTGCTGCGTCGCTACGGCGGTGCCGTTCCCCTCCCCAGCGAGATGGTGGTGGACAGCAACCCGGAACAAGTTTCGAATCGAAAGCTGGCCATTGCCCGCGCTGCCGCCGAGCGGATCCGCGATCACAACCGCGTCATCATCGACAGCGGCAGCACCACCAGCGCCATGATCCCCATGCTGGGCAACAAGCGCGGCCTCATTGTGATGACCAACTCCCTCAATGTGGCCGGTGCCCTGCGCGAGCTGGAAAACGAGCCCACCCTGCTGATGACTGGCGGGACCTGGGATCCCCATTCCGAATCCTTCCAGGGGCAGGTGGCGGAGCAGGTGCTGCGCTCCTATGACTTCGACCAGCTCTTCATCGGTGCCGATGGCATCGACCCGGAGCGGGGCACCACCACCTTCAACGAGCTGGTGGGCCTCTCCCGGGTCATGGCCGAGGTGTCGCGGGAGGTCATCGTCATGGTGGAGTCGGAGAAGATCGGCCGCAAGATCCCCAATCTCGAGCTGCCCTGGTCCGGCATCCATACCCTGGTGACCGACGAGGGGCTGAGCAATGCGGCCAGAGAACAGATTCAGGCCAGGGGGATCACGCTGATTTGCGCCCCAGTGGCCGTGTGACCTGAACAAACCATTATCCAACCGAATTAACGTCTTACGTTTCAAGGAGAAGTCTATGTGTGGCATCGTCGGGGCCGTCGCCCAACGTGATGTGGCTGAAATCCTGGTAGAGGGCCTGCGCCGTCTGGAATACCGTGGCTACGATTCGGCCGGTGTCGCCGTGTTCAGCGCCAACCAGCCGCTGCAGCGGGTGCGTCGCCTCGGCAAGGTGGCCGAACTGGCCAAGGCTCTGGAGGAGCAGTCCGTCCACGGTGGTACCGGCATTGCCCACACCCGCTGGGCTACCCATGGCGAGCCGTCCGAGCGCAATGCTCACCCCCATGTCTCCGAGCATATCGTGGTAGTGCACAACGGTATCATCGAGAACCACGAAGAGCTGCGGGAAGAGTTGAAGGCGCTGGGCTATGTGTTCAGCTCCGACACCGACACCGAAGTGATCGCCCACCTGGTGCACCACGAGCTGAAATCCGCCCCCAGCCTGCTGGCGGCCATGCAGGTCGCGGTGAAGCAACTGCGCGGCGCCTACGGCACCGTGGTGATGGACAGCCGTGACGACAGCCGCGTGGTGGTGGCCCGTTCCGGCTCCCCCCTGGTGATCGGCCGCGGCATCGGCGAGAACTTCATCGCCTCCGACCAGATGGCCCTGCTGCCGGTGACCCGCCGCTTCATCTTCCTGGAAGAGGGCGATGTGGCCGAAGTGACCCGCCGCGACGTGCACATCTTCGATACCCACGGCGAGGCCGTGGTGCGCGAGGAGTTGGAGTCCGAGTTGTCCCACGATGCCGGTGACAAGGGTGAATACCGCCACTACATGCTCAAGGAGATCTACGAGCAGCCCAAGGCCATCACCAATACCCTGGAAGGCCGCCTGGGCAGCGATCACGTGGTGGTCGAGTCCTTCGGCAACGGCGCCCGTGCCATTTTCGACAAGGTCGAGCACGTCCAGATCGTCGCCTGCGGCACCTCCTACAACTCCGGCATGGTGGCGCGCTACTGGTTCGAAGAGATCGCCGGCGTCTCCTGCGACGTGGAGATCGCCTCCGAGTTCCGCTATCGCAAGTCGGTGGTGCGTCCCAACAGCCTGCTGGTGACCCTCTCCCAGAGCGGCGAGACTGCCGATACCCTGGCAGCCCTGCGTCTGGCCAAGGAGTCTGGTTACATGAGCTCCCTGGCCATCTGCAACGTACCAGGCTCCTCCCTGGTGCGCGAATCCGACCTGGCCTTCATGACCCGGGCTGGTGCCGAGATCGGGGTGGCGTCCACCAAAGCGTTCACCACCCAGCTGGCTGGCCTGCTGATGCTGGTGGCCTCCGTCGGTCACTGCCGTGGTAACCTGAGCGCCGCCGCCGAGGCCGAACTGGTCAAGGCGCTGCAAGCCCTGCCTGTACGCATCAAGGAGAGCCTGGCCCTGGCCAAGCAGATCGAGACACTGGCCGAAGAGTTTGCCGACAAGCACCATAGCCTGTTCCTCGGTCGTGGCAGCCAGTACCCCATCGCCATGGAGGGGGCGCTCAAGCTCAAGGAGATCTCCTACATCCACGCCGAGGCCTATGCCGCCGGTGAGTTGAAGCATGGCCCGCTGGCGCTGATCGATGCCGAGATGCCCATCATCGTCGTGGCGCCGAACAACGATCTGCTGGAGAAGCTCAAGTCCAACGTGGAAGAGGTGCGTGCCCGTGGCGGTATCCTCTATGTGTTCGCCGATGCGGACGCCGGTTTCAAGAGCGACGAGACCATGCGGGTGATGAGCCTGAACCACGTGGAAGAGATGATCGCGCCGATCGTCTATACCGTGCCGTTGCAGTTGCTCTCCTACCACGTCGCCCTCATCAAGGGCACCGACGTGGATCAGCCGCGCAACCTGGCCAAATCCGTGACTGTGGAATAAGCCGTCGCCGGAAATGAAAAAAGAGCCGCACTGCGGCTCTTTTTGTTTTGGCAAAACAGGCTATGACAGCCGCAGGTTGGTGATGGTGACGTCGTCCAGGGAAGGCACAATGATGCCGCTGGAGATGCTCTTGGCGATCGCCTGGTTGCGGTTGCGCGAGTCCGTCTTGTTGGTGACCTGATTGAGGTGGAAGTTCACGGTTCGCTCGCTGATGCCGAGGATGGTGGCGATCTCCCAGGAGGTCTTGCCCTCGCTGGCCCAGAAAAGGCATTCCTTCTCCCGATCCGACAGCTCGGCCAGGTATTTCATCAGGTCTGGCCTGGCCTTGATGAGGGTCAGGGCCGAGTTGAAGATGTAGCTGGCGCAGAATGACAGCAGGGGAACGTTTTCAAACATCAGATCGGAATTGGACTTCTCCTTGCTGATGAAAGAGAGGATGCCGTGTTCCCCCTGCGGCGTGTGCAGCGGGAAGGAGACGCCGTTCCTCACCCCGAAGTCGGCGGCGAGGTTCATCACCTCCCTGCTGGCGCTGGGCAACCAGGGGGCATCACAATCGAGCTTGTTCCAGAAGATGGGCTGGGTCTGCTTCAGTCCCAGGAAGACGACCGGATCCTGGGTCAGGTAGTGCCGTTCCGAATAGGCATCAAACCAGCTGGTGGGGCAGTTGTTGAACAAGGCCACATGGGATTTCTGCATGCTGATGGGGAAAATAATCAGCAAACGGAAGTAATCAAACCCCATCTGATGACTGAAGCGCTCCAGTTGTTGCTGGATCTCGCTGGTCTTCTTCGCCTTGGTGAACCGATCTATATGTTCCCAGATCGCATCGTTAAACATGTACCTGATTACCCATGACCCTCAGCCAGCTTCAAGAGCCGATATGGCATCGGAGGGCTTGCCACGACTGCATGCCCCA
>NZ_JAPDBQ010000034.1:0-31418 GCF_027705325.1 Aeromonas sp. QDB18 | reverse complement strand
CTCCTGCATGGAGACGTGATTAGATCACAGACGATCAGCCTGTTCAAATTTCATTAACAAAGTGCGATCCCGCCCTGGAATACGGGGTGCGCCCCAACCGTCTCTATGTGGAGTACCTCATCTATCCGAAGGAGGTGCTCTCCATGCTGTGGGCTGGCCGCAAGGGCGAGCTGCTGCTGGCCGTGATCTTCAGCGGTGCAGTGCTGGGCGGTGGCTGGTGGCTGAGCGGCCGCCTGGTGCGTGACCTAAGCTTCCCCCGCTGGTACTGGCGCCCCGCCTTCGCCCTGCTGATCCTCGCCGTCGGCTTCCTCGGCGCCCGCTCCAGTCTCGGCCATCGCGCCCTGAATCCGGCCATGGTGGCCTTTGCCGACGATCCCCTGGTCAACGCTCTCACCGTCAACTCCGCCTACTCCCTCTTCTTTGCCATCAAGCAGATGGGGGCCGAGGAGGACGCCAGCCAGTTTTACGGCAAGATGGCTGACCATCAGGTACTCGACATAGTCCGCGAGGAGAGCGGTCGTCCTCTCGGCGATTTCACCTCTGCCGATCTGCCGAGCCAGACCTTCAACACGGCCAGCTACCAGGGCAAGCCCAAAAACCTGGTGATCCTGCTGCAAGAGAGTCTGGGGGCCCAGTTCGTCGGCTCCCTCGGCGGCCTGCCGCTCACCCCGAACATCGATGCCCTGTCGAAAGAGGGTTGGGCGTTCGAGCAGCTCTACGCCACCGGTACCCGTTCGGTACGCGGCATCGAGGCGGTGCTCACCGGCTTCACGCCGACCCCGGCCCAGGCCGTGGTCAAGCTCGGCAAGAGCCAGACCAACTTCTTCACCATCGCTGACCTGCTCAAGCAGCGAGGCTATGACACCAGCTTCATCTATGGTGGCGAGAGCCACTTCGACAACATGCGCAGCTTCTTCCTCGGCAATGGCTTCACCACCATCGTCGAGCAGAAGGACTTCAAGAACCCGGTGTTCGAGGGATCCTGGGGCGCCTCGGATGAAGATCTGATGGCCAAGGCCAACGAGACCTTCGCGGCGCTGCACAAGAAGGGCAAACCCTTCTTCAGCCTGGTGTTCAGCTCCAGCAACCACGATCCCTTCGAATTCCCCGACAACCGCATCGCCCTGTACGAGCAGTCCAAGCAGACCCGCAACAACGCCGCCAAGTACGCGGACTACGCCGTCGGCGAGTTCTTCAAGAAGGCCAGGGCATCGGACTACTGGCAGGACACTCTGTTCCTGGTCATCGCCGATCACGACAGCCGGGTCGGGGGAGCCAGCCTGGTGCCCATCCCCCGCTTCCACATCCCGGGGGTCATCCTGGGGGACGGCATAGCACCGAGAAAGGACCCCCGCATCGTCAGCCAGATCGACATGGCCCCGACCCTGCTCTCCCTCATGGGCATCAGTGCCGACTACCCCATGCTGGGCAAGGATCTCACCCGCATGCCCGCCGACTGGCCTGGGCGCGCCATCATGCAGTACGACAAGAACTTCGCCCTGATGCGTGGCAGGGATGTGGTGATCCTGCAGCCCGAGCGGGCGCCGGAAGGCTTCATCTACGAGGATGCGACCGAAACGCTCACCCCGGCGCAGCAGCCGGACACCATGAAGGATGCCGCCCTGGGGCTGGTCCTGTGGGGCAGCCTGGCCTATCAGCAGGGGCTCTACCGGACGGCGCAGGACAGCCGGCTGGCTCTCAACTGAGGAACCGCCCACAAAAAAACCGCCCTCGGGCGGTTTTTTCTTGCGGCTCGCCCCGTCAGGGGTGGGGGAAGCAGGGAAGCGAGCGGCTGAACCTGTGCTCGAACACCAGGGAGGTCTCGAGGTGCACCACCTCTTCCCGGGAGGTGAAGTGATCGAAGACGAAATTGCGCAGGTGTTCGGTATCGGAGACGCACAGGTGCACCAGGAAATCATCCTTGCCGCCCATGTGGAACAGGCTGATCACCTCGGGCAGGGCCAGGATGGCGTCGCGAAACGCATCGATGATCTGGCGGCTGTGACGGGCCAGTTGCAAGGAGACCATGGCCTGGATGTGACCGCCCAGGGCCTGGTAATCCACCTCGCAGTGCGCCCCCTTGAGCACGCCATCCTGCTGCAGCTTGCGCACCCGCTCCAGACAGGTGGACGGCGCCACCCCGACCAGGGCCGCCAAATCCTTGTTGGTCATGCCCGCATCGCGAAACAGATGGGCCAGGATGTCCAAGTCCAGTTGATCCAGGTTTCTCATCTTTACTCCTTGCATCGCTCGATTTTTTTAGACTCTGCCCGTAAACCGGGCCGAACACAACGCAGATTGACATCGCCTCCGGCCCCTCTATGCTGTGCCGCACCCGCGGGATGCCGATCCCGTTGACCCCGACCACCACGAGGAACCCCATGCTCAGTGCCCATCCCTTCTGGAGCCTGGACGTTCCACGGCTCGACGGCCAGCTCCTGCTCACCCCCTGCCCCGGCAGCCAGCAGGTCCCCATGGCCGACGCCCTTGCCCAGTTGCAGTTGGCCGGTGCCGGCGGGGTGCTGACCCTGATGACGGTGGAGGAGCTGGCCCTGTGCGGGCCCCTCTCTCTCGGGCAGCTGGTGCAGGCCAGAGGCATGAGCTGGTTCCATCTGCCCATTGCGGATGACGAGGCACCGGATGCCGCCTTCGAACAGGCCTGGCCCGGGGTGCAACCCCGACTGCTCGCCCTGCTGCGCGAGGGACGGCACCTTGCCATTCACTGCCACGGAGGAAGCGGGCGTACCGGGCTGGCGGCCGCCCTGCTGCTGATGACCCAGGGGCTGCCCCAGCAGGAGGCCATGACCCTCATCCGGGCCAGACGGCCACGGGCCTTCACCCTGGCCTGCCACCGTCACTGGCTCGATACCCGTGGGCGGCGGCTGGCCGGAGCGGACTGATGGGCTCTATCCCTTGGGCTGCTGGTAGGTAAACACCTTGCCGATGTCTTCCACCTTGTAGCTGGTCAACTGGTAGACGTAATAGTTGAGCCAGTTGGAAAACAGCAGGTGACCGTGGCTGCGCCAGGTGGCGCGCGGGGTCTGGCTTGGGTCGTTGTTCGGGTAATAGTTAACCGGAATGACGGGGGTGAGCCCGGCCGCCAGATCCCGCCGGTATTCCCCATCCAGGGTCAGGGCGTCATATTCCGGATGGCCGGTGACGAACACCTGGCGACAATCCTTGGTGGCGGCCAGATAGACGCCCGCCTCTTCCGACTCGGCGAAGATCTGCAGATCGGTGTGGGCGCGGATGAGATCCCCGTCGAAGGCCGCATAGCGGGAGTGGGGCGCCACGAATTCATCATCGAAGCCGCGCAGCAGCGCCTCGTGCTCGTCGAGGCGGTGGTGGCGATAGACCCCGGAGAGCTTCTCGCCGTGGGTCTGCTTCTCCATGCCGTACAAGGCTTTCAGCGCCGCCTGCACCGCCCAGCAGAGGAAGAGGGTGGAGGTGACATGCTGATGGGACCACTCGATGATCTCGACGATGCGTGGCCAATAGACCACCTCCTCGAACTCCACCAGCCCGAGCGGCGCCCCCGTGATGATCATGCCGTCGTAGTTGTTGCCTCTCACCTGCTCGAAGTCGTGATAGAAGTTCTCCAGGTGCGCCTGGGGCGTGTTTTTCGACTCCCGATCGTCGATGCGCAACAGATCCACGTCCACCTGCAAGGGCGAGTTGGAGAGCATCCGCATCAGCTGGATCTCGGTTTCTATCTTCTTGGGCATCAGATTGAGGATGAGCACCCGCAGCGGGCGGATGTTCTGGGTGACGGCCCGGGATTCCGTCATCACGAAGATGTTCTCCTGCCCCAGCACTTCGGCGGCGGGCAACTGGTCCGGGATCTTGATCGGCATGCTGACTCCCTGTACTGCATCGGTAAATATGTCTGGACATCTAGAAGCCTATAATAAAGCGCTCCCGCTGTCATCAGATACCTTTTGTATTCACCCCGCCCTTTGACTAGCATACGGCTCAGTGTGTCCCTCGTGCCCAACCCCATGACAGGAATCAAGATCTCCGTAGAACGGCTGCAAGTCGGCAATTATGTCTCCCTGCCTTTGGGATGGCGTGAGCACCCGTTTCTGTTCTCCAGCTTCAAGCTCAAGAGCGAAGAGGAGATCGAGCTTATTCGTCGCCTTGGCCTCAAGCTGGTGACCATCATTCCCGACAAGAGCGACACGCCGCCCAAGCCCCTCGGCCAGACCCAGCCCCAGGCAGATGAGGTTGAGGGGGAGGGTCTCGTCGCCCGCCAGGAGGAGATGCAGCAGGAGAAACTGCGGCGCATCGAGCAGTTGCAGGGCTATCGCCGCGACCTGCAGCAGTGCGAGAAACAGTTCCGCCAATCCCTGGCCCAGGTGCGCAACCTCATGGGCAAGATCCAGTCCCGCCCCCTCAACGCCATCAGCGAGGCCCAGGAGCTGATCAACGCCATGACGGAGCAGCTCCTCTCGGTGGACGAGATGGTGCTGCACCTGGTCTCAAACAGCGATGATGGCAACAGCCTGCAGTTTCACTCCCTCAACGTCAGCGTGCTCAGCATGCTGCTCGCCCGGGAGTGCAAGTTGCCGGCCGAGGCGATCCGTCAGGTCGGCATGGGGGCCCTGTTCCACGACATCGGCAAGCTGAGGATCCCGAGCCAGATCCTGCGCAAGACGGAGCCGCTGACCAAGCCGGAGCAGAACCTGATGGCCCAGCATCCCCGCTACGGCCTGGAACTGCTGGGGCTGGTCAGCGATTTTCCGGAAGCGGCCAAGCAGATAGTGCAGAACCACCACGAGTATCTGGACGGCACCGGCCCCCAAGGGCTCAAGGGCGATCAGCTCGATTCCCTCACCCAGATCGTCTCCCTCATCAACGAGTACGACAACCTCTGCCACCTGGAGGCCAAGGTGCCCTACGCAGCCCTCGGCAGCCTCTACAAGCAGCGCAAGTCCCAGTTCAACGCCGATCACCTCGGCATGCTGATCCGGCTGATGGGGGTCTATCCCCCGGGCAGCGTGGTGCAGCTCTCCAACGGCCAGGTGGGGCTGGTGATGTCGGTCAACGCCTCCCGCCTGCTCTACCCCGCAGTGCTGGTATACGACCCCCGCATTCCGCGCCAGGAGGCGGCCATCATCGACCTCGACGCGGCCGGGCTGACCATCGCCAAGGTGATCCAGCCCAAACGCCTGCCCCCGGCGGTGTTCGAATACCTCAACCCCCGCACCCTGATCAGCTACTACTTCGAACACGGCAAGCCCTGAGAGGGCTGGCCCCACCCAAGGAGTCCCCATGCGCATCGAGATCATCAGCACAGGCGACGAGATAGTGACCGGCCTGGTGGTGGACACCAATGCCGCCTGGCTCAGCGCCCTCTTGCTGGAGCAGGGCTGGCAGGTGCGCCGCCGCGCCACCGTGGGGGACAACCTCGCGGATCTGACAGCCGTGCTGCAGGAGAGCGCCAACCGCGCCGAGGTGGTACTGGTGTGCGGGGGGCTCGGCCCCACGGCGGACGACCTCACCGCCCAGGCCGCGGCCGAGGCGTTTGACCAGCCCCTGACCCTGTTCCCGGACTGGCTCGCCACCATGGCCGAACGCTATGCCAGCCGGGGCCGCACCATGGCCCGGAGCAACACCAAGCAGGCCTGGCTGCCCCGGGACTGCGAGATCCTCGACAACCCGGTGGGCACCGCCTGCGGCTTTGTGGTCCGCCACCCGGCCAGCCACGGCCAGAGCCGGCTTTTCTTCACCCCGGGCGTGCCGTTCGAGTTCAAGCAGATGGTGCGCGAACAGATCATGCCCCGCCTCAAGGCGCTGGCCGGGGAAGAGACCGACACCGAGCTGCGCCGTTTCTACACCTTCGGCGTCTCGGAGTCCGCCCTCAGCGACATGCTGGATGCGGCCCCCTGGCCTGCCGGCATCGAGCTGGGTTACCGCTCCTCCATGCCCCTCATCGAGCTCAAGCTCATCGGCCACGGTGCCAGCACCGCCGACATGGACGCCGCCGAGGCGAGGCTGCTTGCGGCCATCGCCCCCTGGCTGGTGGGGCGTGGCAACGAGGCGCCTGCCAGCCAGATCCTGGCCTTGCTGGGGGAGCGGTCGCTGCACCTGCAAGAAGGAGAGAGCCGGGGCGCCCTGCTGACCATGTGTCACGGGCACCCGGCACTGACCGCCGGCTTCAGCCACACCCTGAGCGACGACCTCACTCAACTGGCAGTGCCCGACGCCCCCCTGAGCCTCACCATAGGCCGTGCCGGGCCGGACGGCGTGCCGCTGCTGCTCTGCGCCGACGGGCAACTGCACGGCCAGACGCTCAGGGTCAGCCACCCGGATCACGCGAGCGGTCGCCGGATCCTCGCCTTCGCCGCCCTCGACATGCTGCGCCGCCACCTGCTTGGGCTGCCGGTGCTCGCCGATTACCTCACCCTGACCCGAACGGCCAAGTGCCAGGAGGGCGCCCGGGGCTAGAAGTGAGCCAAGCCTGCACCGCCATGGACCCAGTACCCGGCGAGCGCCAGGGTCAGCAGGCAGAAGGCCCTCTCGTAACCCCCGCCGCTCTTGAGGGGCAGGCCGGGCAGGCGAAAGCGCCGACGCCAGGGCCAGAGCAGGGGAATGCCCATGGGGGTGAGCCAGTCCCCCAGCAGATGGCTGAGATAGCCCACGATGAGGGCATCCTTCACCGCCCCCGACAGCAACCAGGGGGCTTCCACCTGGGCCAGCCCCCAGACCCCCATCCCCACCGCCAGCAGGCTGTGGGTGAAACCGCGATGGCCGAACAGCCGGGAGAGCGGCCCCGAGATCCAGGGCAGTTGCCGCCCGAGCAGGGAACGGGGGTGATCGAGATCCGGCAGCAGGGCGCTCGCCAGGGCCATGGGGACGATGTGCCACAGGCTGGCATCGGCCAGGGCCGGAGTCAGTTCGACCTTGTGGGCAAGCAGGACGCAGGTGACGGAAAACAGCAGGTGGCCTTGGGCGGTCATGGGGCTCGTTCGGTTGGACAGAAAAAGGGGCTGATCGATGGCGACCAGGGTCCTCGCCCTGGGGCGGCGGCAGATTAAAATCCTTCTCTTCCTGCCTGGCAAGGTGATTTGCATCGCCTCCCTCAACGTGATGGACACTCTGGATAGCGAAAGAATAAAAAGTCAGCATATTGCGCTAAAAAACCGCAATGGAGCCCATGACATGGCCGGCTCCGCCCCTCTCCCGTCAGCCGATATTTCCTCAACCCGGCTCACCCATTTGCATTCAGATCATTGACCCGGAAGGAAAAATACCCGAATACTGCGCGTTGGATCCGCCCCGGCGGCATTGGATGCCGGCAAGGAGAGGCCCCGGCATGGGGCAAACCGGACAGGGACAACGAAGGAGGGCCCGGCATGGGGCAAACCGGACAGGGACAACGAAGGAGGGCCCGGTGTTAAGCAAAGCGTGGTTTCAGCTGTCGGCCGACATGAGCTATGTCTGCCTGCGCATCACCCCGGGCCTCACCGAGCCCATCCAGGAAAGCGACGTCCTGGCCCTGCTGCGACTCTCCAACTGTCGGCGCTACGAACCCCTCGGCGAGGGGATCCGTGAAGCCGTCACCCTGCTCAACGCCCTCATTGCAGAGCCGGATGCCCCCGCGCATCCGCCAGTCCCCATTGCCCGGCGCCAGGATGCCAGGCTGCTCATCCAGGTGGACAAGGACCAGATGAGCGCCAGGGCGCAGATCACCGCGGACTGGGGTGGTCAGCCCCTGACCCTGGCCCGGTTGCAGGAGGCCCTGGCGGCCAGCACGGTCAAGCAGGGGGTGAGCGAGCGGCTGCTTGCCGCCGCCATCCAGGCAGCGGGTGAGGCGGCACCCGGTGCCCAGCTCAATCCCGTCATCGCCCTCGGCAAGGCCGCCAGGCACGGCCTGGATACCCGCCTGGAGCGGCTGGTGGAGACCGCAGCCGAGCGGATCCTCAAACCCCAGGAGCGGGATCACGGCAAGGTGGACATGCGCGACCTCGGCACCCTGCTCACCGTCAAGGCGGGGGAGTTGCTGATGCGCAGGCACCCCGCCACCCAGGGCATCGACGGCTTCACCGTGACGGGCCAGACCCTGACCGCCCGCCACGGCAAGGAGAGCGCCATGACGCCGGGTGACGGCACCTGCCTCTCCCCCGAGGATCCGGACCTGCTGCTGGCGACACGCCCGGGGCTCCCCTGTCAGGAGCGTGCCGGGATGCGGGTCGATGAGGTGCTCAACGTCAAGCAGGTCGACATCCGCCACGGCCACGTCGAGTTCGAGGGATCCCTGCTGGTCACCGGGGACGTCATGCCCGGCATGCGCGTCAAGACCAGCGGGGACGTGGTGATCGGCGGCTTCGTCGAGGGTGGCTACATCGAATCCGGCGGCACCATCACGGTGCGCAACGGCATCATAGGGCGCAAGCTGGCGGACGACGAATACCTCTGCCACCTCAACGCCGGAGGGGAGATCCACGCCAGCTATGCCCAGTACGCCAGGCTGGAGGCCGATGGCGACATCCATATCCTGAGCCAGCTCAGCCACTGCTATTGCCGCAGCGGCCAGGATCTCAAGGTGGGGGACAGCGCCATGCGCAAGGGGCACCTCATCGGCGGCATCAACATCGCCAACCGGCTCATCATGGCACCGGTGCTCGGAGCCTCGGCGGCCAACCGGACCCGGTTGCAGATCCTCGGTGGCTATTTCAGCCAGAAGGAGCAGGAGCTGGCGCTGCGCCAGCGCAAACAGACCTGCGCCGAGCAGATAGACAAGCTGCAGGATCTCATCCTGCGGCTGCTGCAACTGCCCCGTGACAAGCGCAATCCCGAGACCCTGCAGAAGATCAAGGCGCTGCGCACCCGCCAGTTCGACGAGAGCAAGAGCCTGGACGAGCAGCTCGCCGAGGCGCAGCGGGAGCTGCAGGCGCTCATGGCCAACATGGACATCATCGCCACCCAGCGCCTCTTCCCCGGCGTCGAGGTGGAGATGGCCCACCACCACAACAGGGTCGACATCGAGCACGGCCCCATCCACTTCGCCATCCGGGAAGATCAACTGCAACTGACCCCCTACCAGGGCCAGCGCTGAGGGGCAACGTGCCCCCGCTTCGGCAGGCGGCGTGATCCCGGCGGCGATTTTCGCTACACTCAGCCTCCCCATGGCCCCATCGGGCGGGCCGGCCAGACTCAGGTAGTGAGAAGATGTACAAGCTGATCGCATTGGATATGGATGGCACCCTGCTGACCCCAGAGGGCCGAATCTCCCCCCGCACCCAGGCCGCCATCGCGGCAGCCCGCGCCAGGGGCGTGACCGTGGTGCTGGCCTCCGGCCGCCCGCTGGAAGGCATGACCTCCGCCCTGACCGAGCTGGGCCTCACCGGCCAGGATGACTACGTCATCTGCTACAACGGCGCCCTGGTGCAGCAGGTATCCGAGCAACGCATCATCCGCAGCCAGTTGCTGACCGGCAGCGATGCCCGTGCCATCGCCCACCTGGCCTGTGAGCTGGGGGTGAACATCCACGGCTTCTCCGTCCGCCAGGGGCTCATCAGCCCCAGGATCAGCCCCTACACCGAGCACGAATCCCGCCTCATCGGTCAACCCATCAACCTGGTGGACTTCGCCACCCTGCCCGACGACGAGCAGATCATGAAGGTGATGATGAT
Source organism: Aeromonas sp. QDB18 (assembly GCF_027705325.1). Lineage (NCBI taxonomy): Bacteria > Pseudomonadati > Pseudomonadota > Gammaproteobacteria > Aeromonadales > Aeromonadaceae > Aeromonas > Aeromonas sp. QDB18. The sequence goes on along the minus strand of NZ_JAPDBQ010000034.1, from coordinate 21,783 downwards.
TGACCCAGAGCCCCTGCTCTCCCGTGCCATCGCCCAGCTGCCCGCCGAACTCCACGAGCGCTATACCGTGGTGCGCAGCGCCCCCTACTTCCTCGAGTTCATGAACAAACGCAGCAACAAGGGCACCGGCGTCGCTGCCCTGGCCGAGCACCTGGGGCTGGATGCCTCCCAGGTGATCGCGGTGGGGGATGCGGGCAACGATCACCACATGATCGCCTACGCCGGACTCGGGGTCGCCATGGGCAACGCCACCGACGAGATCAAGGCGCTGGCACAGCACACCACGGGGCGCAACGATGAAGACGGGGTCGCCCAGGTGATCGAGCGTTTCATCCTGAACGCCTGAGTCGACAAGGGGCCCTGTGGGCCCCTTCTGCTATCCGGCCGCCCGGCCAGATGTTTAATATATCCACCATCAAATCGCTCGCCGCGCCAGGCATTCCCCCTCAAGCCCCTTTAAATAGGACTAAGAGCCGTATCCCGGCATCAACGGTTAACATAATTGCATCATTTTGTTTGACATATTGAACGGCCTTGGCAGACTGGAAGCAGGATCCAGGCTGTCGTTGCCAAGGCTGACCGACGATTCTGGCACTCTGGCGCGACCCTGATCCCACGACCATGCCTTGAGGCATGCCCTTGCGAGCCGAGGCGGCAAGGGCCTTCCCAAGGCGCAGGATGAGACCGCCAAGGATAGCCAAGGTGACCTATGCCCAACCTCAGTTCCCATAACAAACCCGTCGTGCTGATGACCATGGGGGCCCAGGCCCGCAGTGGCCACGCCTACCAGGTCATGACCCACAAATACATCAAGCCTCTGGTGGAGATCAGCGGCTGCGTGCCGGTGCTGGTGCCCACCTGCTGTGGCACCGAGGATCTGGAGCAGTATCTGGACCTCGCCGACGGGGTCTATCTGAGCGGTGCCGGATCCAACATCGATCCTGCCCTCTATGGCCAGGAGAACCTCACCCCGGAGAAGCCCCAGGACAGGGACAGGGATCTGTTCGATATTCCCCTGGTGCACGCCGCCCTCGACCGTGGCCTGCCGATCCTCGGGATCTGCCGCGGCATGCAGGAGATCAACGTGGCCCTGGGAGGCGACATTCACCAGAAGGTCTATTGCGAGCCGGGTTATGACGATCATCGGGAGGATGCGGATGACCCGGTGGACGAGCAGTATGGCGAGAGCCATCAGGTCGAGCTGGTGCCCGGTACCTGGCTGGCCGAGCTGATGGGGCAGCCGTCGATTCCGGTCAACTCCCTCCACGGGCAGGGGATCAAGACGCTGGCCAAGGGGCTGGCCCCCCTGGCCCATGCCGAAGACGGGCTGATCGAGGCGATCCACGCTCCCGCCCTCTCCCCCTTCCTGCTGGCGGTGCAGTGGCACCCGGAGTGGAAGGCCAGCGAGAACCCCCACTCCATCAAGCTCTTCACCGCCTTTGGCGACGCCTGTCGCCGGTTCAGGCAGCAGGTCGGCTAGTCGCCGACCCCTTGCCCTTGAGCCTGGGCAGGGCCTCGTACATCGGGGGCTACCCAGAGGCATCCGACGTGACGGGCCTGTGACCCCCCCACGCCATCAAGCTGCCCACTGCTTTCGGCGACGCCTCCTGCCCGTTCAAGCAGCAGAAGTGCTAGTCGCCAAATCCCTTGCCCTTGAGCTTGGGCAGGGCCCCGCGATCAGGGCGCAGGGTTCGGCAGACATCCAGCCCCTTGAGGCCCCGCTGGATATGGTCCGGGGCCTGCCCGAGCACCATGCCGTTGCCGCGATAGAGACGGGCATCCTCCAGCTCGAACAGCTCGCCGCCGATGAGCAGTTGCTCCCGGCCATTCACCACCTTGCCCCGTTTCAGGGGCAGGGTCATGTCCACCTGGATCTCGCCGGTGGCACACCCCTCGCGCCAGCGCGCCTCGTCGGAAAACGGGGAGATGGCGATCTCCCGCCAGGATCCGTCCCTGAACTCCATCCGGTAACGGTCTTGCACCAGATCGCATCCCGCCAGCATCACGGGGATCGCCAGCCAGATGACACCCTTCATTCCCTTCACGCCCTTGCTCCCTTGTTATTATTGCCAGATATACATCACGGAATCTGTCCCTCATCCCCAGCTCAGAGCAGCAGGGTGGCCAGATCCTGCAGCTGCCCCAGCTCCACATCCGGCAGCAGCGACAGCGACTGCCAGGACTGACCGCTCTCGTTGAGCCAGGCGGCCCGAAAGCCGTGCAGCCTGGCCCCCAGCACGTCGGTCACCGGGTGATCCCCCACATGAAGGATGCGGCCGGGGGCCAGCCTCAGGGCCTCTTGCACCTGCACGAACATGTCGTGCGCCGGTTTCATTCTGGCTCCCGCTCCCGCCTTGCAGACCAGGGTGAAGTAGCCAGCCAGACCTGCCTGCTCCAGATCCAGGTTGCCGTTGGTGATCACCGCCAGCGGGTAGCGCGCCGCCAGACGAGCCAGCAGGGCGTGAGTCGCCTCGCTCACCTCTATCTTCGAGCGCTCGGCCATGAAGCCGGTGAACACCGCCCGGGCCTGCTGCTCCGCCAGCCTGGGCTCCATGCCCCCCTGCACCAGGGCCTCGCGAATGCCACGCTGGCGCGTCAGGCTGACGTCGTGGCTAAGCGCCGGGTGGTCCAGCAGCAACTGGCGCTTGAGCGCGAGCCAGCGCGGCTTGTCCAGCATGGCGGTAGCCAGGTATTCGCTGCGCAGGTGGTCCAGCATCCACTGTTCCGCCCGCGCGATGGCGGGGCCGTTGTCATAGAGGGTGTCGTCCAGATCGAACGAGATGGCGGCCACCGGCTGCCAGCGACGGTAAAACTGCATGGCTGTTCCTCTTTACTCCTCATCCTCTAGCGTTGCGGGCTCCCGCCTGACCCGGGCGACGTGGAGATTGTCATCCCCGCAGATCGCACACCACATCACTCATCCTCCGGCGTTTCCGGATCTCGCTTCGCCCGCGGGTGGGCACTGTCATATACCTTGGCCAGATGCTGGAAGTCGAGGTGGGTATAGATCTGGGTGGTGGAGAGATCCGCATGCCCCAGCAGCTCCTGCACCGCCCGCAGGTCGCCGGAGGATTCCAGCATGTGGGTGGCGAAGCTGTGGCGTAGCTTGTGGGGATGCACGTGGGCATTGAGAGCCTGCTTGTTGCCCCAGCCGTCGAGCCGCTCCTGTACCGAGCGGGCCGAGAGCCGCTGCCTGCGCTTGGAGACGAACAATGCCTCCCCCTCGTCACCGGCCAGCAGGGGGCGTACCTTGAGCCACTTGTGCAACCACTCCACCGCCATCCGCCCGATGGGCAGCACCCGCTCCCGTGAGCCCTTGCCGATCACCCTGAGCTGGCGCTCGTCGAGCTTCACGTCCGCGAGGTTGAGCCCCACCAGCTCGGCAAGGCGCAGGCCGGAGGAGTACATCAGCTCCATGATGGCGCGATCCCGCACCGCCAGCGGATCCTGCTCGTCGGTGATGTTGAGCAGCTGGTACATCTCGTCCACGTCCAGGTTCTTGGGCAGGGGCCGCCCCTGCTTGGGGGTGACGATGCCACGCGCCGGGTTGGCGGTGAGCCGCCCCTGGCGCACCTGCCAGTCGCAGAAGCTGCGCAGGGCCGACATCTTGGTGGCAAGGGAACGGGGCGCCAGCCCTCCCTTGTGCATCCGGGTCACCAGACTGCGCACCTGGCTCGCCTCGAGCCGGGCCCAGTCGTCGACCCCGAGCTTCACCAGCTCGGCGGTCATGGCTTCCAGGTGGGCCTGATAGTTGCTGCGGGTGTGGGGGCTGAGCTGGCGCTCGACCCTCAGGTATTCGATAAAGGCGTTCAGCTCCCCCGCCAGTGCGACCGGCAGGGGGTCGGCGGCAGGGGGCGTCCTGGCAGGGGATCGGGTCGTTGCCTTAGCCACGGGCCAGCTCGGGCAGACGCAGCTGCAACAGACGCCCCAGCTGACCCAGCAGCAGGGTGTCGTTGTGGGGGGTGAAGTGGCTGGGATCCGAGCTCGCGAAGGCCAGCACGCCGAGCTCCCCGAGCCGCATCAGGGCCACCGAGTTGACCAGCACATCATTGCCAAACAGCGCCTGCTTCTCGCTCTGGTTGAGGCGACCGAAATAGTAGTCCGTGCCGGGCAGGCGCTGCCCCAGCAGTTGTTCGAGCTGTTTGCCCTGCGCCAGGAAACGCTGCTCGGGGCCGCTCAGCTGGAAATGCCTGGGATTGAGCCAGAGCCGCAGGCCGGTGAGTCGCAGCCGCTGGACGAAGGCCTTGCCCATCACGGCGCTCAGCTCGAACAGGGTCTGGCAGCCGTAGATCTCCCCGTAGAGATCCGCATAGACCCGGAAGATCCGCTCGTTCTCGCTGGCGACCCCCATCAGTTCGGTGATCTCCTGCTCCAGCTGCTCGATGCGCTCCCGCTGTCTGTCCAGCTGGCGCTCCACCAGGGAGATGGTGCCCTTTTGCGCATGGGGAATGCGGATCTTGTCCAGCATGGCCCCGTGACGCAGGAAAAACTCGGGATAACGGGCCAGGTACTCCAGCACTGTGGCTTCATCCACCAGTGATTCCTGCCGTTTGAGTTCGCTCATAACTTGGTTGATCCATCCGAAAAAGGGGCCAAGGGCCCCGATATGATCCGTTGATGGAGCGGGATCACCCGCTCCTTGTCTACAACTCTATCTGGCCGTCAAAGACGTGCTCGGCCGGCCCCGTCATGTAGACGGGCTGACCCGGTCCCTTCCAGGCGATGGTCAGCTTGCCACCCGGCAGGGTGACGGTGACCCGCTCCTTGAGCTTGCCCTGGCTGATGCCTATCACCACGGCCGCACAGGCCCCGGTCCCGCAGGCCAGGGTCTCCCCCACCCCGCGCTCGAAGACCCGCAGCTTGATCTCGCTGGCGTTGACCATCTCCATGAAGCCGACGTTGACACGCTCGGGGAAGCGCTCGTGGCGCTCCATGATGGGTCCCAGGGTCTCCACCGGCGCATCGGCCACCGAGGGCACCTCGATGACGCAGTGAGGGTTGCCCATGGAGACGGCACCGCACATCACGGTGTGATCCTGGGCCCGCAGCAGATACGTCTTCTCCGCCTTCTGGGCACGGAACGGGATCTTGCCCGGCTCGAACTGGGGCACCCCCATGTTGACCGTGACCTGATTCTCCCCTTCCAGCTGCAGGGTGATGCGGCCCCGGGCGGTACTGACCGCGATGCGATCCCGGTTGACCAGCCCCTTGAGACGCACGAAACGGGCGAAGCAACGGGCCCCGTTGCCGCACTGTTCCACCTCGCTGCCGTCGGCATTGAAGATGCGGTAATGGAAGTCGAGCTCGGGGTCATAGGGCGGCTCCACCAGCAACAGCTGGTCGAAGCCGATACCGAAGTGACGATCCGCCAGCTTCTTGATGATGTCGTTGCTGAAGAACACCTTCTGGGTGACGCCATCCACCACCATGAAGTCGTTACCGAGGCCGTGCATTTTGGAAAACTCAATCAACATCGCGCGTTCCTGTCTCACCGTTAATCACGCTCTCACATGGAGGAACGCTGAAAATCCATCCATCACGGCAACAGGTGCTCGCCACGCCAGAGATCCGCCAACTGCTCCCGCTCACGGATGAGGTGCGCCTGGTCACCGTCCACCAGCACCTCGGCCGCACGGGGTCGGGTGTTGTAGTTGGAGGACATGGTAAAGCCGTAGGCACCAGCGGAACGCACCGCCAGCAGGGAGCCCTCGGCAATCGCCAGGGTACGCTCCTTGCCGAGGAAGTCGCCGGTCTCGCACACCGGGCCCACCACGTCATAGAGTGCCTTCTCGTGGGTCGCCCGGCTGTCCACCTCGATGATGTTCATCCAGGCGCCGTAGAGGGAGGGGCGCAGCAGATCGTTCATGCCGGCGTCGATCAGGGCGAAGTTGCGAGTCTCGCCGGGTTTGAGGAACTCGACCCGGGTCAACAGCACACCGGCGTTGGCGACGATGGCGCGGCCCGGTTCGAACAAGAGGGTCAGATCCCGTCCCGCCAGCTTCTGCTTGAGCGCCTCGGCATACTCGGTGGGGTGCGGCGGCTGCTCGGCGCCGTAGTTGACCCCCAGGCCGCCGCCCACGTCCAGGTGATGGATGTGGATGCCTTCCGCCGCCAGCTCGTCGATGAGCTTGAGCAGCTTGTCCGCCGCCTCCATAAAGGGATTCAATTCAGTGAGTTGCGAGCCGATGTGGCAATCCACCCCCTTGATCTCGATGTGGGCCATGGCCGCTGCCTTGCGGTAGATGGCGGGCGCCTGTTCGATGGGGATGCCGAACTTGTTCTGCTTGAGGCCGGTGGAGATATAGGGGTGCGTGCCTGCGTCGATGTCCGGGTTGACCCGCACCGAGACCCGCGCCTTCTTGCCCATGCTGCCTGCGACCCGGTTCAGGCGCTCCAGCTCGGCTTCGGACTCCAAGTTGAAGCAGAGGATCTCTTTTTCCAGCGCAAGGCGCATCTCGGCTTCGCTCTTGGCGACGCCGGAGAAGACCACCTTGGCCGGATCACCGCCCGCCGCCAGCACCCGGGACAGCTCGCCGCCGGAGACGATGTCAAAGCCCGAACCGAGGCGTGCCAGCAGATTGAGCAGGGCCAGGTTGGAGTTGGCCTTGACCGCATAGCAGATCAGGTGGGGAATGTCGCCAGCCGCCTGGTCGAAGGCATGCCAGTGGCGTTCCAGGGTGGCGCGGGAGTAGACATAGAGCGGAGTGCCGTACTGGTCGGCAAGCTGTTGCAGGGGAAGCTGTTCGGCCTGAAGCTGACCGTCTGCGTCGTAGTTAAAGTGATCCAAGGGGGCGGTTCCTTCCTAGATTATTGCGGCGCGGCCTCTGAGGCCGGTGTAGCGGTCGCAGGCGAGGCGGCTTGCGGTGTACTCTCTGTCTTGGGCTGTGTCTGCTCTGCAGGTGCGGGCTGTTCGGCCGGCGGCATGTAGAGCGGCCCCGTCAGGCCACAGGCGGCCAACCCGAGCGACAGCGACGCGGCAAACAGGCACTTGGTGAACTGGGTAATCATAATGGTTCGCTGCGAAAAAATTTTTGGCCCTCTATAATCGCACTCACATTGTTAAAAGCAACAGGATAAACCGATGAAGGATCACGAGTATCACGCCCTGACCGACGCCTTTTTCCAGTATGTGGAAGACACCATCGACGAGGGGTATCCGGATATCGACTGCGAACGCGCCGGCGGGGTGCTGACCCTGAGCTTCGAGAACAAGACCAAGGTCATCATCAACAAGCAGGAGCCCCTGCATCAGATCTGGGTCGCCACCCGGGAGAACGGCTTCCACTTCGAGCTGCGCGGTGACAGCTGGATCGACAACCGCTTCGGCGACGAGCTCAAGGCCCTGCTGACCCGGGCCTGCACCACCCAGGCCGGCGAGCCCGTGGTCTTCTCATGACGGATCTGCATCCCGAAGGTGCCCGCCATGCGGTGATCTGGCTGCACGGGCTGGGGGACTCCGGCGCAGGCCTCGCCCCCCTGGTGGAGGCGCTGGCCCTGCCCGCCGACCTGCCCGTCCGCCATCTGCTGCCGGATGCGCCCGAACGCCCCATCACCATCAACATGGGCTACCGGATGCGCGGCTGGTACGACATCAAGAGCTTCGAGGATCCGGCGGATCGCGCCGTGGAGTCCCATGTCAGGGAGTCAGCGGCCCGTATCGCCTCGCTGATCGAACAGTTGGTGGCCGAGGGTTTCGCCCCCGAGCGCATCGTGCTGGCCGGCTTCTCCCAGGGGGGCGTCATCGCCTCCTTCACCGCCCTGCGCCATCCGGTGCCATTGGCAGGCCTGCTCTGCATGTCCACCTACCTGGCTGCGCCCAACACCCTGCCCGGCGAGATGAGCGAGGCGGCCCGCGCCCTGCCCATCTGCTACATGCACGGCATCTATGACGACGTGGTGAACCTCTCCATGGGCTGGGACGCCAAGAACCGGCTGGAAGCGGTGGGACTCAGCCCCGAGTGGCACGAATACCCCATGCGCCACGAGATCTGCCGCCCCCAGCTGGGCGACATTCGCAGCTGGTTACTGGCCCGCCTCGGCGCCTGATTGTCGGCTCACGGGTAAGACAACGGCCTGCATCAGCAGGCCGTTTGCTTTCATCTCTGACGGCGATGCTCGACGGCATCCCCCACGGGCTGCGGCCCCCTCCACGCCTGATTCCCGTACCACGGATAGGACAACGGCCTGCATCAGCAGGCCGTTTGCCATCTTGCCGGTGCTGTTATCAGCACATCACCCTACTTCCCGCGCCGCGCCTGGGGTGTCCCGCTGCGGGCTCTGGCTGCGGTAGGGGATCACATCGAGTTTGTCACCCACCTGCACGATTTCGTAGTACTGGGGCAGGTTGAAGTTGCTGAACTGACCCGCATTGCTGAATCGCTCGTGACCCGAGGTGTAGAACCGGTTCACCCCCTGTACCAGTTCGTCCTTGTTGCCGGCGAAGTGCTGGTAGATCTCCACCCGGTTCGCCTCGTCCAGGATATAGATGTTGGTGCCTGCATCCCGGGTATCGAAGAAGAACTGCACCAGCCCTTCGCTGGCGTAGGCGTCGACAATGCCGGGCAGGTGCTGGCTGTGAGTCTTGTCGAGGCGCAGCGGCAGGTGATCCAGCTTGTTGTGGGAGATGTGACGGTAAAAATCGATGGCGTTTTCCAGCTTCTTGACCGACACCCCGCGCCGCTCGAAGAAGATGCCGTACTTTTCCTTGCCGAGCGCCAGCGTCTTGACCAACTGCTGCTTGTCCCGGGCCAGGCGCAACTCGATGCATTCAGCCACAAGCTGCTGGAAGCGGGTGCGCACCAGGGAGCGGAAGTGCTGGCTGTAGCAGAACACCTCGATCATCTCGGGGGCCGCAGCGTCTTGGTGCATCTTGCCGAGGATGGTGGTGAGGGCGTCCACCACGGCTTCCTCCCCCTCGAAGTGCAGGGTGCGGATCTCGCTCCAGGAGTTGCGATAGACGAGATCCACGGATCCCACCAGACACTCCTGGTTGCGACCGAACGAGAAGACATCGGCGGCGTTGGCATCGAACTCGATCACCTGCCCCACCCAGTGGCTGGACGGGTCCGTCTCCAGGTTCAGGAAGATGGAGAGCTGGCGGATCTCGCACGGCCGGCTCAGGGCCAGGTTGGTCGCGCGGGGATACTTGACCGGGAAGGTCCCGGAGAGATCGCGACAGAACTGATGCAGGTTGTCGATGTGCAGATCCGAGCCCTGGTTGAACAGGTGCACCCGGGACTGGGGCGTCAGCAGGCCGTTGAAATAGGCCCAGGCCACCAGCTTGCTGATGTAGCCGTTATATTCGAGCGGCGCCCGGCCGATGATGTCGGCGGGTTCGAGAGAATGCTTGTAGAGATACCAGCCGGCGCGATTCAGGCGGCCGTGGGGTACCTGTACCAGGCTGAGATCCGGCTCGCCGAGATCCGGCGCAATCTTGAGGTTGATGCGCTGCACCTTGCCCGGCAGGCTCTCGAATGCGGCATAGAGCTTGCGCGACAGGATGCCGATGTCTTCCGGGTTGATGGACTCGCTGATGTTGTTGCGCCGGGCGAACTGGATGAGATTGCGGTAGCTCTGCATCAGAGCCTCCAGCAACTCGGCGTAGGCCACCTTGACGTCCTCCACCTTCCACTCCTGGCGGTGATCAAGGTGGTAAAGGCGCTCCGGACTCCAGCCCCAGTAGGCCACCAGCTGGGCCATCTGCTCCCGGCGCCAGTCCGGGGAGTGATCTTCCTTGGGATGGCTCAGCCCGTCGCACACCTTCAGATAGAAGCAGCGACGCACCAGATCGAGGCGCTGCATGTCGCCGATGGACTTGAGGTAGTTGGTCACCTTGTCCAGCATCAGGCAGTAGTTGTCGAGGCGGTAGTGCATCCCCTCGTTGTGCTGGAACCAGTCGCGACTGGTCACCGACAGCAGCCGGGTGTTGGGATACTCGTGGGAGTAGGCCTCCATCAGCACCGACTTGAGCACCGCCTTGTAGGGGGAGTCGATCCCCTTGTAGAGCTGCCACAGGGCGGAGCCGAAATACTCCTCGGCAGGAATGCGATCAAAGCCGCCGAGATCGAGCCAGTCATCCTGGCTCAACTTGCCGTGGGCAAACAGGCCGTTGACGTAGTCGTCGTAGTGGTCGTCATACTCGCTGGGCACCAGATACCAGAGCAGCCGCTTGCCGGCGATGTGCATGGCGCTGCGGTAGAACTCGTCGAGAAGCAGCAGGTGCTGGGCGCTGCCGCAGCTCTCCCCCTGCATCTGGGCATCGTTGCGCTGACGGAACTTGTCTTCGGGGATCAGGAAGAAGTTGAGATCGACCCCCCGCTGCTCCGCCCACATGGAGAGGTGCTGGCACTTCTGTTCCAGCAGGGCGAGGCGCTCGCTCGACAGACCGGCCACATGACAGACCCAGATGTCGAGATCCGAGTGGCAGCACTGACCGATGGAGGAGGTGCTCCCCATGGAGTAGAGGCCCTGAATGGACTTGTCGTGGGTACTGAGACCGCCCTGGCAGTTGGCGTTCTGGCAGAGATCCTGGATGAAGGCCTGCTGGGCCTCGTTGGCGACAAAACTCCAGATACCATGAGGCACATCCCCTGCCACATAACCGGGCAACAGGGGGTGATTGAAGTGCAGCATGACAGGCAGCAAGTGGAAAACCTGCTGCCCGTAGCGACTCATGAGATCCAGCGCTCGTTGCGTCTTGAGACGATTGAGTTCGTCGTAGCGCGCCACCAGCGTGTCGAGTTTAACCAGCAATGCCCTACCTATGGGGAAGAGAAATGACGCACCAAAACGGGGAGACGTCAAAAAAGTGTGATCATGTTAACAATGCAAACAGCAGTGGTAAACAAGCCCGCACACAATCACCGGATTATTTCTGACCCCGTTCGTAACGGTATCAGCGGAAAGCAATAAAATTACTTGTTTTCAATAACTTAAAATCAATTATTGGCTGAATGAAAATAATTTTCAGCCCCCGTTTTTGAGCTTGGCCCCGCTTTTGCGGGCTGCGCCATGAAAGCCCCTGCAAAGGGTGGTAAGATCGTTTTCCTCTCAAAAGATGAAACAACTGATTGATATGGCAGCCCGAACCCTGAGAATTGCCACTCGAAAGAGCCCACTGGCCCTGTGGCAGGCCAATTTTGTGAAAGATCGGCTGGAGGCACTCCATCCGGATCTGCAGGTCGAACTGGTGCCCATGAGCACCCAGGGTGACAAGATCCTCGACACCCCCCTCGCCAAGGTCGGCGGCAAGGGGTTGTTCGTCAAGGAACTGGAGACTGCCATGCTGGAAGGGCGTGCCGACATCGCTGTCCACTCCATGAAAGACGTACCTGTGGAGTTCCCCGACGGACTCGGCCTGCACACCATCTGTGAGCGCGAAGACCCGCGTGATGCCTTTGTTTCCAACTATTTCAACCAGATAGACGAGCTGCCTCAAGGGGCCGTGGTCGGCACCTCCAGCCTGCGCCGTCAGTGCCAGCTGCGCGCTGCGCGCCCTGATCTCGTGATCCGCGACCTGCGGGGCAACGTCAACACCCGCCTCGCCAAGCTGGATGCCGGTGATTATGACGCCATCATCCTGGCCGCCGCCGGCCTGAAACGACTGGAGATGGCCCATCGTATCGCCGCCTTCATCGAGCCCGAGCAGAGCCTGCCCGCCAACGGCCAGGGGGCGGTCGGCATCGAATGCCGCCTCGACGATCACGAGCTGCACGCCCTGCTGGCGCCGCTCGAACACCCCGAGACCCGCATCCGGGTGCTGACCGAGCGCGCCATGAACCGCGCCCTGCAAGGGGGCTGTCAGGTGCCTATCGGGGCCTATGCCCTGGTACAGGGAGAAGAGGTATGGCTGCGCGGCCTGGTGGGCAGCCCGGATGGCAGCCGCGTCATTCGCGACGAGATCCGCGGCCCCCTGGCAGAAGGCGAGGCACTGGGCCACACCCTGGCCCAGCGCCTGCTGGCCGCCGGCGCCGACGTCATCCTGGCCGAGGTCTACCGGGCATGAGTGCAGCACAGCCAGGTTCGCGGTCATCTGCTCGGAGCGCCCCCTGATGGTCCCCCTGGTGGTGCGCCCGGCCGCCCAGGCCAACCAGCTGGTGCAGATGCTGCACCAGCTGGGTCACGCACCGCTCTGCTGTCCGTTGCTGGAAACCCGGCCGGGATGCGACCTCCCTCACCTGGGTGACATGCTGCGGGAGGCGGACCTCGTTATCGCCGTCAGCATGCATGCCGTTCATTTTACACATCATTTTCTGTTGCAAACTGGTCAGACCTGGCCACATATTGATTACTTTGCAGTCGGCCAGGCGAGTGCGGATGCCTTCGCCGAGGCGGGCATCCAGGCCCTGTGCCCGGCCGATCCCCGCAGCGAAGGGCTGCTGGCCCTGCCGGCACTGCAAAGGGTGAGTGGCCGCCGGGTGCTGATCCTGCGCGGCAACGACGGGCGGGATCTCATCGCCCGGACGCTGGCCTCACGGGGCGCACTGGTGCACTATTGTGCCACCTACGAGCGCCACTACCCCGATCTTGACGGGGATGCATTGACCCGCCACTGGCAGGCAGCCGGGCTCGACAGCCTGCTCATCACCAGTGGCGAATTGTTGCAGCGGTTGCTGGCCCTGGTGCCCGGCCCGCAGCACCCCTGGCTTTATGACCGCCTGCTGGTGGTGCCCAGTCCCCGGGTGGCCGAGATGGCAGAAGGGGCTGGTTTTACCCGTATCGTGATTGCCCAAGGTGCATCCAACCAGGCTCTGGTGGCCGCCCTGGAACTGAGGAAGATGGAATGACTGAACAGCAAGAAGTCCAGCCGAGTGCCGCGGCCACCGTGGCCGACAACAACAAGCCCGCGCCCGGAACGACAGGGAGCAAGAAGGGCAGCTCTGGCACCGTGCTTGGCGGCATCGCCATCCTGCTGGCCCTGGGGCTGGCCGGTGGTCTCTATGTGCACGGACACCAGAACGCCGTTGCCCAGCAGGCCGAACTGGTAGCCCTCAAGCAGCAACTGGCCGACGCCATGACCAGGATTGATCAGGGCAGCAGCAAGGATGCCGAACAGATCGGAGCCCTCGGCAAGAGCCAGCAGCAGTTGCAGGAGGCGCTGGACGCCTTGCAGACCAAGGTGCTGGATCTGGACGACAAGCGCCCCAATGACTGGATGCTGGCCGAATCCGAATACCTGGTGCGCATGGCGGGCCGCAAGCTGTGGCTCGAACACGACATCGTCTCCGCCATCACATTGCTCGGCAACGCCGACGAGCGCATCAAGGCGCTCAACGACCCCAGCCTGATGCCCATTCGCAAGGCGCTGGCGGAAGACATCGCCAAGCTCAAGGGGATGCCACGGGTCGATCGCGAGGGGTTGACCCTGAAGCTGGCCGCCCTCTCGGACCAGATCGAGCTGCTGCCCCTCTCCACCGTCAGCATGCCGGAAGCCAAGAGCGAGCCCGACCAGACCGTCAGCACCAACCCGGACGAGTGGCAGAGCAACCTGAAGAAGAACTGGGTCAAGTTCACCGAAAACTTCATCACCATCCGTCGCCGCGATGGCGCCGTGGAAGCCCTGCTCTCCCCGCAGCAGGAGATCTTCCTGCGGGAGAACCTCAAGACCAAGCTGCTGCAGGCCCAGCTCGCCGTCTATCGTGAACAGCAGTCCCTCTATGTCGACAGCCTGGAGAAGGCCCAGCGCTGGCTGACCCAGTATTTCGATGCCGACAACAGCGCCACCCAGTACATGCAGTCCGAGCTCGACAAGCTCAAAGGCGAGCAGATCCAGTTTGACTACCCGGATCAGTTCAAGACCCAGACCATGCTGGAACAGGTGCTGACCGAACGCCTGCAACGCATCCTGGCCGGCAACTGAGGAGGAGACCATGATTCGTCTGATCGTCATAGTCGCCGTGATGGTGGCGGGCCTCATCTTCGGTCCCGAAGCCTCCGGCAACAAGGGTTATGTGCTCATCTCGCTGGGCAACTACACGGTGGAATCCTCGGTCACCAGCGCGGTGATCCTGGCGGTGCTGTTCTACGGCGCCCTGCTCATCGTGGAATGGGTGCTGGCCCGCCTGTTCGGCCTGCGCCGCAAGACCCAGGGCTGGTTCGGCTCCCGCCGCCGCCGCAAGGCCAACCTGCAAACCGTCAATGCCACCCTGGCCATGGCCGAGGGGCACTACAACCAGGCCGAGAAGCTCCTCATCAAGGGCGCAGACAACAGCGACACCCCGCTGCTCAACTACCTGAGCGCCGCCCGGGTGGCCCAGGCCCGGGGCGATGACGTGCGCCGGGATCACTACCTGCAGAAAGCTCAGGAAGAGAACCCCAAGGCAGAGCTGGCACTGACCCTGATCCAGACCCAGTTGCAGATTGAGCAGGGCCAGTACGACAGCGCCCTCGGTCGCCTCGAGTCCATCTATGCCCTCAACCCGCGCCACCCCATGGTGCTGGATCAGCTGCGTCAGGTGTATCTGGCCCGTGAAGACTGGGCGGCCCTCATCGATCTCGCCCCTGCCCTGCGCAAGGTGGGCAAGCTGACCGCCCAGCAGGAAGAGACCCTGCTGCACCAGGCGTGGTGCGGTCGTCTGGAGGCCGCCAGCGGTTCCCTCGACACCCTGCGCACGGTCTGGCAGGGACTGCCCCGCAAACAGCGCCAGGATCCCGTGTTGCTGGCCAGTTACGGGGATCGCCTGCGCCGATTGGGGGCCGATGCCGAAGCCGCCGATCTCTGGCTGGAGGCCCTGCGCAAGGATCCCTCCCCCGAGCTGTTCGCCCGCCTGCCCAAGCTCAAACTGGACGACTACCAGCCCATGCTGACCCTGCTCAGAAAGATCCAGGATCAGCCTGGCGCCGAAGCCGCGCTGGCCCGGGTCTGCCTGCTGGCCGGCCAACTGGACGACGCCCAGCGCCTGCTGGAGCAGGAAGTGGCGAAGGCGCCGGATGCCGCCCTCTACCACGCCCTCGGCCAGGTGATGGACAAGCGCCGCCTGACCAACAAGGCCAACGAGTACTACCGCCAGGCATTGCAGCTGGCCGACGTCTGATCGGCGCATCTGCCTGAATATGGTTTGCATCTTCTCCTCCGAATAGATGGAGATCTCGATGGGACAGGGCGTAAACGAACACAACACAATTACTCTGATTTTTAAACTGGCCCTGGTCGAGCAGATTGAAGAAGGCAAGCTCACCTATAAACAGACGCAGACGCGTTATGACACTCAGGGCCGCTCTACCTGAGCTAGGTGACGGACACCTGCTCACGCAAAATAGTGGCAACTAAGAGATGAATGCCGAGTCGATGGTGATCGAGAAAACACTGAAGCAACAACGTGACCACGGAAAGCTTATTCATCATTCGGACCACCAGGTGCAGTATTGTTCGGGGTTGTATCAGTCATTGCATGAACAACACGGGGTCAAATGCTTGATGACAGATACTCATAACTGTCACCAAAATGCACTGAGATCTTGAAAAGAGAGTCACTGCTGCAAAGCCTGCAGAGGCTGGCGCAGGCGGGGAAAAGTGCGAAAGGCAGTGGATACTTATAACCTGGAGCAACCGCATCAGGCATTGAAATACAGAACCCCTGATGTGACGCATCGGGGGTTCTGAGTGCTAAAAGCTAGCTGAAAATGTGTAGACCTATCTCAGGACTAGACACCATAGTCCAGATCGGACGGAGGGGATCAGTGCCCCGCCAGTTTCATCTGCTCGACCAGTACGGAGCCGGTCTTGAGGCTGGAACGCTCATCCTCATCACTACCCACCGCCACGATATGGCTGAACATGTCGGCCAGATTGCCAGCAATGGTGATCTCCTCCACCGGATAGAGGATCTCGCCATTTTCAACCCAGAAACCGGCTGCGCCGCGGGAGTAATCACCATTGACGATGTTGACCCCCTGCCCCATCAGCTCGGTCACCAGCAGGCCGGTACCCATCTCCTTGAGCATGCCCTGGAAGTCCTGGCCGGTATTGGAAACCTGCCAGTTATGGATACCCCCGGCATGGCCCGTGGTGGTCAGGCCCAGTTTGCGGGCGGAGTAGGAGGTGAGCAGCCAGCTCATCAGCTCGCCGTTGCGGATGATGTCCATGTCGCGGGTGCGAACCCCTTCCCCGTCGAACGGGGTGCTGGCATGTCCTCCCGGCAAGTGGGGGAACTCCTGGATGGTGAGCCACTCGGGCAGGATCTGCTTGCCCAGTTTGTCCAGCAGGAAGCTCGACTTGCGATAGAGGTTGCCCCCGCTGATGGCCATCACCAGATGGCCCCACAGACCGGCAGCGGTATCGGGGTGGAACAGCACAGGGGCATGGCGGGTGCTGATCTTGCGAGCCCCCAGGCGGGAAACAGTGCGCTCCACCGCCTCGTCAGCGATGCGCTGGGGGCTCCACAGCCCGTCCAGGGAGCGGCTGGAGGAGTAGCCGTAGTCGCGCTGCATGTCGCCATCCTGCTCGCCGATCAGTACGCAGCTCAGGGAGTTGCGCGATGCAGCATAGCCTTTGACGAAGCCGTGGCTGTTGCCATAAACCTTGACGCCCAGGTGGCTGGAGAAACTGGCTCCGTCAGAGTGCTTGATGCGGGCATCCCGTCCCAGGGCCAGCCGCTCGCACTCGATGGCCAGCGCGATGCCACGCTGGGGATCCAGCTCGATTTGGTGGCACAGTTGCAGGTCCGGGGCATCCCAGGCCAGCAGATCCGCATCCGCAAGACCGGCGCAGTCATCGGGAGAGGTGTGGCGGGCGATCTCCATGGCCGCTTCCACGGCGGCGCGAATGGCCGGCTTGGTCAGATCCGTGGTGGAGGAGGACCCCTTGCAACCATCGCGATAGACGGCGATGCCGAGTGCGCCATCCTTGTTGAATTCGATGCTTTCCAGCTCGCAGCCCCGGGTGTTCACCGAGAGGCCGGTCTGTTTGCTGATGGAGACTTCGGCAAGCCCGGCGCCCAGCCCTTTCGCTATCTCAAGGGCCTCGGCGACCACGGCCTCGAGATGGGATTGATCCTGGCGGATTTGATCTTGCTGGTCCATAACTCACATCTGTATGAAGGGAAGGAAAGGGGCTAAGCATATCAGACCCCTGCGCCCAGCGGGAGAAGCTGGTAACATATCCGCCAAACGTGAATGACAGGAATACAGAGACCGATGAGTCAATATCAAGACGACAACGAGTGGGAAGACTGGGGCCCCAGCAAGAGCCAGCTCAAGCGTGATGCCGAGGCCTTGCAGAAGATGGGGGAAGAGATCGTCTCCCTAAGTCACAGCGAGCTGGAGAAGATCCCCCTGGATGAAGAGCTCGCCGAAGCGGTCGAGCTGGGTCGCAAGCTCAAGCCGAAGAAGGATGAGTCCTTCCGTCGCCATCTCCAGTTCATCGGCCGTCTGATGCGTAGCCGCGATGTGGCCCCCATTGAAGAGGCCCTCTCCATCATCAAGATGCGTCACTCCACCGTGAACGCCCGCCTGCACCGCCTCGAACAGTGGCGCGAGCGGCTGATCACCGAAGGCGACAGCGCCCTTAACGAGCTGATGTCCCAGTTCCACGAGCTGGATCGCCAGAAGCTGCGTCAGCTGATCCGCACCGCCAACAAGGAACGGGAGCTGAACAAGCCGCCGGTAGCCTATCGCGAGATGTACCAGTACCTGCGCGGTGAAATTGAAGATCTGTTGTAAGTGATGACTCACGTCCGCCTCAGGGCGGCGTGCAGTACACAATCAAACGGGGCCGCAATGGCCCCGTTTTTTCATACGCTATCCGCTCAGCTGCCCGCCACGCACTGGGTGTGAGTAGCGGGTTGCAGATAGGGGACCAGCAGGGGGGCCATCCCCTTGAGCACCTGTACAGGCAGCGCCGACGTGAAGCGGAACTTGTCGGACTGGCTGCCGGGTACATAGGCCGTCAGCGTGCCGAAGTGATCATCCCCGATGTAGAAGACGAAAGTCGCAGTCCGGTTGCGAGCCAGTGAACTGGTCACATTGCCGTAGCGACCCACCGTCTCGATCCGGTTGTCCCCGGTCCCCGTCTTGCCCCCCAGGGCCAGGACAGTACCATCCTGCAAGGCGAAGGCCCCGGCGATGCGCCGCGCCGTCCCCCCTTCCACCACCTTGGAGAGTGCATTGCGCAAGGCGTTGGCCACCTCGGCAGGCATCACCCGTGCCCCCTGGGTGTTCGCCGGCTCAAAGACGGTGGCGAAGGGGGTCCCCTTGGCAAAGGAGAGGTGCTCGATGCGCAGGGTCGGCGCACGAATGCCGCCGTTCTGGATGATCCCCATCAGCTCGGCCAACGCAGCAGGACGATCGCCCGAGCTGCCCAGTGCGGTCGCCAGGGACGGAACCAGGTGATCGAACGGGTAGCCCAGGCGAGCCCAGCGCTGATGGATGTCGAGGAAGGCCTCAACCTCCAGCATGGTGCGGATCCGGCTATCCCGGGCACTGCGATGACGGGTCTTGAACAGCCAGCTGTAGACCTCCTGACGCTCGTCACGGCTGGCGGTTACCGCATCGGTAAAGGTGGCCTTGTCAAACTCCTTGAGATAGGCAAGCAACCACAGCTCAAGTGGATGTACCCGTGCGATATAACCTTGATCCGGCAGAGAATATTTGCCAGGGCCGTAATTGGTATAGAGCTGCTCGATGCGCTTCTCGGTCAATTTCTCCCGCGGCAGGCGCTTGGCCAGGAAAGCGGCAAAGTCGGCCTGGGAGGCTTCCGGCATCAGATAGCGATGCACGGCGGCGAGACGCACCGCGCTGGGTTTGAGACCATCGAGGAAGGTATCGAGCTGCTCTTCTGCACTCTTGCCACGATATTTGCGCCAGAACCTCAGCAGGTAGGTCTGGCCCTCCTTGTCAGCAAACTTGGCCAGGTACTCGGTACGGCGAGGATCCCTGTCATCTTTCAACAACTGGGCACGATTTCCCTCCTTGTAGAGGCTGTAGCGGACGATGTCCCGCATCAAGCGCACGAAGGGCAGGTTGATGGATTCCCGCAGCGCATCGCGAATGGGCGGGATGCGACCGTTGTCTTCCTTGCGGAAGTTGTTGAAGGTGTGCATGCCACCGCCGGTAAAGAAGCCTTCATAGGGACTTGCGGAATACTTGCGGTCCAGTGCGGCCTCCAGCATCACCGGCAGGCTTCTGTCCTTGGCACTCATCAGATAGGCGATGGCCCAGCGGCTGATGTTGTCCTGATCGGACACTTCGATCTTTCGCAGGCTCTCCACCGGCATATTGCCGTAGCTGTCATGCAACTCGGTGACAATCTCGAGATAGGTGGTCAGCACCCGCAACTTGGCGGTGGATCCCAGTTCAAGCTTGCTGCCCTCGTTGATATCGAACGGCTGGTCGTTGTTGTCGGTCTGCACCCTCACCTTGACCCCTTCCGGCGTCTTCTCGAACAGGGTAAAGCTGTACTTCACATCACCCGTCTTCTCCGGCGAGAGCAGGCGCTCACCGAACAGGCCCACCTGGGCTGCGAATGCAGGGTCTGCCAGTTGCTGCAGATACCGTGACACCTCGTTCTGCAGCGGCATATTGAGGGTGGTGTTGGCCATCAGATCCATGCGATCCAGGTCATAAAGCTGCACCCCGAGCTGACGACTGAGACGAGTGCGAGCCACCTGCAGCCCCTTGTTGTTGTTGACTCGAGTGATGGCAGGTGCCTGCAGGAAATCGCGGAAGACCAGCTTGGCCTTGAGAGCCGACTCCATCAGGGGGGGGGTGATCATTCCCTCCTGCACGAAGAGTCGCAGATAGCTGTCTGTCAGGGTAGACAGTGCCTCTCTCCCCTGCGCCAGGTAATAGGAAGGACGGCGGTGGGCGATCATCAGAGAGACAACCTGGCGCAAGGCAAGGCCCTGCTCGGCCAGGGTAGAATCCTGGTTGCGAGCGGGATCCAGCAGTCGATTCACCTCATCGACATTGGCGCCAAACCAGACCCAGAGGCCATCACCGAGACCGTGCACCTCGCCATAACCGGGCGCCGCAGAGAGCGGGACCGAGTTGAGGTAGGCCCAGGCAACCAGCTTGCGGGCCTCCAGGGTCTCGGGCCCCAGCCGATAGGCACGAACGCTGGCCGAGACCATCTGGCGGATCTTCTCGGTCGGCGAAACGGTCAGTCCATCGGGAGAATGACGATACTTTTCCACCTGGGTCGCCAGGGTGCTGCCGCCAGCAGATTGATCCTGCATATCCAGCGCCTTGCCCACCTGAGACAGCGCCGCCTTGGCAAATCGCGGCCAGTCTACGGCCGGGTTGGCCAGCGGTTCCTTGTTGCTCAGGAGGTCACGGTTCTCGATAAACAGCAGAGACTGGATGACCAAGGGCGGTATGGCATTGAAATCCGGATAGTAATGAGTCGGATACTTGTACTGGTAGAATGGTTCTGCACGGCAGTCATAGAGTGTCAATCCTGCCTGGACCTTCTCGGTATAAGGCACGAAGAAACCGTGGCTGGCGTAGTTGTAGAGCGCATCGGAAAAACGGACCTGTTCGCTCACCAGGTAGCCACGCTGAACGAGACGTTCCTGGATCATGGGCATCAGCACATAACCGAGTCGCTTGTCGAACGGGCCGTCGTCGGGGAAGGCAATTTGCTTGCTGGGGCCGGGTTCGATCTGATAGGTCAGGGTGGCCGCATAGCGGGAGATCTCCTGTGACTGCAGTCGGGAGGTCTTCATTTCATAACCCACCAGGGCGATCACGGCAGCCAGACAAAGCAAGAAGATAAAACAGAACAACCAGCGCCACCAGGGTCGGCGTTTACGCTGTTGTTGCCCGTCCGCATTAGGTACGGATGAATCCTGAGATGCCACTTTATTTGAATCCGTCTGTTTTGATGCGCCCATATCAGCCCCACCATAGTTGCGCAATTTATTGTCTTTCAATCAAGCTTAGTCGTTTCAAGTCAAGGGCTTGAAATCTATTGACCGCTTTGCAGCGATGTTAACAGGGCGATTGTGAAAATGGGAGCCGATTGTTGCAACGCGGCAAGAGATCCGAGCTGCGGCATGAAAATGAAACACCGGCCAGAGGCCGGTGTTGACGAGAGCGGGGCGGGATTATTTGCTGGTGCTCATACTCTTCAGCTTGGTACTCAGCTCCTTGCGCTCCTTGGAAAGCTCGGCATTTTTGATGATATGGTCATCTACGCGCTCTTCATAGTCGGTCCGCATGTTGGCGATGATGGCCTGAACCTCGTCAATGCTCATGCCGGGCTTGATATAGTCACTCAGGTTGTCGAGCAACAGTACCCGCTTCTGGTTGTCACGGATCTTTTTCTCGTTGTCCGCAATTTCACGCTTGAGCTTGTTCTGACGACGGGACATACGCACATATTCCAGCACATCGTTGAAGGTTGACTTGTTTACTTGTTCCATATCGGTACCACTGAGTGAAGGTGAATGAAAACAGGCGGAGAGTCCCATACCAGAAAAAAACCGAAACCATGGCACGGGCAAACCCGGAATGCCCCTTACTCTACCGAGTTATGATTCAGATACAACCCCAATCGCAGCGCGGGCGGCGGGTTTAGACAGAACGGCTCCGACTGGGTTATTACGCTAAAAATGATGAAAACGGAGAGAG
This sequence comes from Aeromonas sp. QDB18, assembly GCF_027705325.1. NCBI lineage: Bacteria > Pseudomonadati > Pseudomonadota > Gammaproteobacteria > Aeromonadales > Aeromonadaceae > Aeromonas > Aeromonas sp. QDB18. The sequence continues at coordinate 216 of NZ_JAPDBQ010000034.1, read as the reverse complement.
CCAACATGTGGGTTCAATGTGACCAGAGCAGGCGCAACTTTTCCGGTACGGGCAACAAGTGAACGTGAACGACGAACAGCACCATAGTGCCCGCTTGCCCTCCAGTGAGGGCTGAATTTCAGGCAATAAAAAACCCCGTTCGAGTGAGCGGGGTTTCTTGTATTGGGTGCCTGGCAGTGTCCTACTCTCGCATGGCGAATGCCACACTACCATCGG